>NZ_JBGSQZ010000221.1:0-7339 GCF_041737865.1 Chamaesiphon sp. | reverse complement strand
GGAAACCTGGGGTGCAACTGAAGAATTGTCTGGTGAATCTGTTTTATAAGTGGACACTACAGTGTTGGAAAAATAACAGACATTGATTGTCAGATATTATGTGATTATGTCAAAAATTTATACCCTTTACCATAATAACTGTCCCGATGGATTTGGCAGTGCCCTTGCTGCTTACTTGAAGTTTGGCGATAAGTCTGAATATATCGGTGTCAAACATCAACAAGATCCCCCAGAGATGGAACCAGGTTCGGAAGTTTATATTTTAGACTTTAGTTACCCGCGACATGTGATGGAGGCACTGTTATCACAACACACCCAAATCGTCACTCTCGACCATCATAAAACTGCCCAAGAAGCCTTGTTGGGATTACGTGGTGCCCTATTCGACATGAATCGATCTGGTGCGACGATCAGCTGGGAATACTTTCATCCAGAGCGACCGATTCCAGATCTATTTAGGTACATTCAAGACCGCGATTTGTGGGAATGGAAATTGGAAGGTACTGGCGAAATTGCCGCCGGATTGCAATTACTACCCCAAGAATTCGATCTCTGGATTGACTTGCTTACGCCTGAAGGTTTAGAGCGGTTACGACAAGATGGTAAGACTATTTTGAAATACCAAACCAAGGAGATTCAGGGACTATTAAAGCACGTCTATCTAGACAATCTCCCACCTTATCAAGCCCCAACTGGAGCATGGATAACTGGAGCTAAAATCCCGTTAATTAATTGCTCCAATTATGATATCGTTTCCGATTTATGTCATCAAATGCTGGAAGAATACCCAGATTATCCCGTTGTGGCTAGTTGGTTGAGAGGGAAATCGAGTATCTCCTATTCTCTGCGTTCTCAACCTGACTTTGACTGTTCGGAAATTGCCAAACTCTATTGAATCGGGGGAGATTCTACACCGCAAGGCGGGTAAGTCTTACCGGATTCGGTTTAACGATCTGATGGATTATAAGGCGAGGATCGATCTGACTAAATCGTAATAAAATAGGATCGCTAACCTGACTTTTCATATTGAGTCTGAAATGCAATCAGGGGATGCAAAAAACCTCATCATTTGCTATCGTTTGTTCCGAGCGTCGATCGTACAGCCATCGTCACAAAGCTCTTTAGCTTTAAGACGTTGCTGACGCTGGGCAACGATCGTTTGCAGATTAGCACGCCCAGTTAGCAGCAGGCGGTAATCAGCCCAAACACCATAGAGTATATCTGCCACTCTGCCGATAACAGGCAATTTAGTCACCGCATAAATCCAACCGATACCCAAAATATCGTAGATTTGGCGAAATACTTCTACATCTCGAACGATCTCCCTATTCGGTAACACCGCATGAATGCGTCCCATCGCCGTCTCAAAGTCGATATTAGCGTTGTCAGCCGGATCGTAATCTTCGGCGGCTATATCAATAAATTTTATCAAACCTCGATCGCCATCTTTGCGTTTTAAGAAGTTGACTTCCCTCACACATAACGGGCAAGCACCATCAAAAAGTAGTTTGATTTTCCATAGTGATTCGGTAGTTTTTTGTTCCGAAATGGTGTTTTGTTGAAGAGGTAGCATTTGACTTTTGGTTGCCTGTTTGATTTGAAGAATTGCGATCGAACTACTGTGCTTTTACCTCGGTCGATTTAGCAGCATCAGTACCGAGATTACCAAGTTTCGGACTCCACCACACCCCCTCTTTCCCCCGAAAATAAGCGACATCCTTGTGTTTGGGCTTGGTTCTAGCTTCTGCATCCGAACATCGCAGCATTGATTTTGCTTGCCCATCCTTACTGTAATTGTATTCTTCCAGCGGCTTCTGGCAAACTGGACAAGGATGTTCGGTTAGCTTCGCTGGAGATGACTGCTCGGTTTTAGGTTGCGGAGTCTGCCATTCATTCGTTCGCTCCGACCAAAACATTACCAATCCCTTTCCCTCCGTATCTTTACAGCCATCCTCACATTTGAGAAAATAGCCCTTCTTAACTTTCTTGGTGGGTACTTTGGACATTGGCTTGCTGCAAGTCGGACATTTCAAGCGCGATTTCTCCAAATCCTTCCCCTGGAACGAGCCATAATCCTGTTCAGGCAGATTCTTAGTAGCCTTGCTTAATGCTGGCGCGAAATAGCTCCGGTTCCATTCAATCAGATAACTTTGCCACTCTTGCTGACCCTTAGAAATTGCATCGAGTTGAGTCTCCATCCCAGCCGTGAATTCCGATTGAATCAACTCTGGCAAAACTTGCATCAGAAAATCATCGACTTGCAAACCAATAGTCGTCGGCTGTACTTTACTCTTGACTAACTCCACATAATTTCGCTGCTTGAGCGTAGCAATAGTCGGTGCATAAGTCGAAGGACGACCGATCCCGCGCCGTTCCATTAGTTGGACGAGTTTCGGCTCGGAGTAGCGCGGTGGTGGTTGAGTCTGCTTTTGCTCGTGACTGACGTTAGTTGCCGTGAGAGGTTGCTGGGGTTGCAAACTAGGCAATACGGTATCGCCACTAATATCCTTCCAATATTTAGCGTAACCTGCAAATTCCAGCATTTGACCTCTGGCTTGCCATTGGATCTCGCCAGATTGGGTAACGATCGTGGTTTTACGAATTTGCGCGGGTTTGCATTGAGAGGCGATCGATCGCATCCAAATCATCACATACAGCGCGAATTCATCCTCTGAGAGTTGCTGTTTGAGTTCGCTTGATGCTTTTGTTAGATCGGTCGGTCTAACCGCTTCATGGGCTTCCTGGGCATCTTTAGAGCTGCGCTGTTTGGAGACTTTAGTGGGCACATTGTCTGGATCGTGTGACAACAACCATTCCCGTGCTGCTGTACAAAAATCCTGACTCAGTTCGACTGAATCAGTCCGCATGTAAGTAATTAACCCTGCTTCATAGAGCTTCTGGGCAACTGACATCGTATGTTCGGGGCTGAACTTCAATCGCGCTCCTGCTGCCTGTTGGAGCGATGAGGTGATAAATGGAGCTGGAGGCTTTTTAGGTGCGAGTTTACCTTCGATCTTTTGGACTTGATGGGGATGAGATTTGCCGATCTCTACCAACCTGTCGGCTTCGGCTTGACTCAGTACGCGCGTCGATTCGGCGACTTTCTCTGTCGCGCCAGCATCATCGCTAGTTTCCTCTTCTGCTGGTGAGATAGCTTGGGCAGTGCCATTGTAGAATGCCCTGAACCCTTCGGCATAGTCTACAAATACCGACCAATAATCCTGCGGTTTGAAGGCTTGAATTTCCCGCTCTCGTTGGCAGACTAGATGGAGAGTTGCCGACTGTACTCGCCCGACACTTTTGGCACCGTTATTGAGTCGCCAGATTAGGGGCGATCCTTTGTAGCCAACGAGCTTATCCAGACAATCGCGGCACCTACCTGCTTCAACTAGAGCCATATCGAGCGAGCGAGGACTAGCAATAGCTTTTTTGACAGCGGACTCGGTAATTTCCTGATAGACAACCCGCTGGGGCTGTTTGAGTTTCAATACTTGAGCGATATGCCAGCCGATGACTTCACCTTCTCGATCTGGATCTGAGGCGATGAAGACTCGATCTGCTTGCTTGGCTGCGGCAATAAGTCCAGAGATCGTTTGTTTAGCTCTGTCGTCACGGGGGATGTAACGACAATCGATCGTATTTGAACCCAGCTCGAACCCTAACGAACCGTCCCCATCGTTAGCGAGTTGGCGAATATGTCCGATTGAAGCCTTCACATCCCAGTCCGATCCAAGGATGCTTTTAAGCTTCTTAATTTTGCCAGCAGATTCGACGATGAGCAGGTTTCGCATAAATTAGGTGAGCAATCGATCGTTTATAATAGTTTCTCAAATACGGATCGATCTAAATCGTTTCATCAACGCTGGACGACTACTGTAATCCGACTTGAGTTGCTCAAAGCGTTTGCTAAACTCAGGCAATCGTCCCTGCTGTTGGGCCAAATCGCGCAAATCTTTGAGTAAAGCAGTTGCCTCATCATAAGGTTGAGACTGTTTCAATTCAATCAGCTTTACCACCCGCTCCCAGGTTTGGGCTTCTTTCGGTGCTAGTGCTGCTAATGCTTGAGTCCGCTTTTTTCTGGCTGCATTTCGTTCTCGCTCTTGACGCTGCTCTTTGACCGTATTGGCGATTTCTTGTAACTCCGATAATCGCCGATGTCCTGGAACTGATTGAGGAGTCGATTTCCCCGCTCCAGCCAACTCTTTTAACCGATTAATCAATTGCAGATCGACATGCGGTTCGCGCCGAACGAGTTTGAGTAAGAATTCTTGCCGTTCTGCTTCTGTCAGCGCAGATAGCCAACCTTCCAACGGTGAATCCGCACCCGTTGCTCGATTCGGACTTTCCAGAGCCGCCGCCGCCACCAAATCGGAGTCGAGTTCTACCAGTTTGATAAATTCCTTCAGAGCAGGCGAAAGCTGGCTCAGATTAGCCGGAATCGGTGGTTCGACTGGATCTTCATCTAGTGCATCTCCCGCCAGTGCAGGAGCCACTCGCAGCCAAACCAGATACAGCAACCGTAAATCGCCACCCAACAAATCCTCACGCAACGGTAGCAATTCTGGCAACCAGCCTTCACCTTCCACCCAACCTGATAAACCCTCCTCCTCATGGATTTCAAGATTTAGGACGATATATTTGGCTGTTTGGGTAATCTCGATCGCATCTGGTAGATCGTAAGGTTGAAACCATTTCGGATTAACGATCGCTTTTGGAAACCGAAATATTAGTTGCCAAGTGCCCCAATTGGCGATATAAAACATGGCATCGAAGTATTTAGTCAATACCTCTTCTGGCTTGTTATGAAAACTACCATAGTTATAAAGGAAAATTGCTTGAGTCGGTGTCAGCTTCACCCGACTAGATAGCCCCTTAATCTCCGCCTGTTCTTTTGGTGTCAGCGGACGATCGATCGTTTGAAATTCATAATATTGATATTCACTCATCTTGATATTCACTCATCTGTTACTATAGCTATGTGCCTGGGGAATGAAATAATCATCTCTCCATAACCTTCAAGATCGAATGTCCAGAAATTAAACTCCTTGCTAATTCGATCGACAACTTTATATTCAGCGGCTGTTTTCATTGTAAAACTAGTTATTAGCGCAAAGCATTTGTTGTCTTCATCTGTACTCACTACGATACTTTTGAAATTATTAGTTAACTCAGATGCTGCCGATCTCAATTTATCTAGATTGCTTGCAGTTGGGAGCGTTGAAACCTCAATAGTTACTCGGACATTCATATTAGCTCACCCCCATTTGTTTCATTGCTTTCCAGAGATTAATTCGGCGTTTATGCGTCACTTTCCACTGCCCCAAGAGAGTTTCATAATCTTGTTGTGATACTTCCTTCAATGCAACCATCCACTGAGCATGTTTGCTGTACTTACCATTCTGGACTAACTCCGGTTTCGGCATAAATTGGTAAAGATTTACTTGCCAATAATTCATCACCAGATCGAACAAACGATCGGGCACAGATGCTTTGAGATACTCTCGTCGAGATTCATCACTTTGAGTAGAGAATTCTTGAGGACGAATCACCACTCGATCGAATTGAGGATAGCCAGATTCTCCTTGATGATAGATCTCCATCAAATCTTTAGTCAACAATCGCAGTCGATCGTAATTCTCGCCTAATTGACTTCGATCTCCAGGTAGACAATCGATCCATTGAGTTACTTGCGTCTGAAACCAGCTTACTCCTTTTTGGCGATTGTCAACACTTTCAATCAACCAACAAAGCCACCAGCTATCGACTTTTTGCCAACTATAAGATTTCGTTCGACGAATGACATAATCTCGCCAGGATGTAAACAAAGCTTGACGAGTAACTTCAGATAGAGGAATTTCAACAAAAGCAGCAAACATCCTCGACCAATTAAACCATCGATCGATCCCTATTTGTTGAATTTCCAGCGCATTAGCCCGTTCGGTTTGATTCAATCCCTGTGCAGTTTGCTGATAGTAGCGCAGCAACGTATTTATATTTTCTAGATTGCCATCATAATATAAGCCTGGAATGGCCACCAGCATCGAGGTTTCCGGTGTCCAAGATCCATCACTGCGATTGGGTTTTAGTAATGAACTGAGTGTTTCTTCGATCGCCACCAAACTTTCTGGATAATTCTGCTCATTCAATAATTCCTCAATAATTGGCAACCCATTTTGCCACTGTTGCGGAATCGTTGTTCTTAATTGTTCTAAATAGCGATCTGGTGCATATTGCTCGATTAAATGCAAATAAAACTGCTGCCAACAAGAATGTATATTTGCTAATATGCTCTTCCAAAGAGTCGTTTCTTTGTTAGCTGTTAATCCTGCTAAGATAATTTGCCGATCTACTTCGGACAACTGAATTAGGAACGCAAAAACTGTACCACTATTTAATTGTATTTCCTGAAATTGTTGCTCGTACTCGCGAATACACTCTACAAACTGAAAAGCATCTTGTCCTTGTTCCTGAATATTTAGCCATTCCCCTGCCAATACACAATCAGTTAAATGCTGTTCTAAATCCAACCCATCGGTAATTTCCATCCAATCTGGAATGCCTGAAGCAACATCTGTTTCTGCCTCCAAAAGTGCTGTGACAAAATCGGTTTCGGGGCTAAATTCATGCTCAAATGCTGTTTTGATGAGAGGCTGCATCTTATTGGCAACGCTCTCTAAATCTTCAATAAATGTAGTCGCATCAAAATAAGGTTCTTCCCAATCAGCCTCTCGAACGATATATTTCCCTTCCTCTTCCGAAGCTTCGCAGACAATTGCATCCCACTCTCGCCACAGCCCAGCCCAAATCTCAGCCTGTTTTGCCAGAGAAACTGTTTCTGCATCAGTAAATTGAGTTGATGCTTGAGGTCGTGATGGAGCGAGAATTTGTCTGACCGTTTGTTGGGTATCTGCCGGAAGTTGGGAGATAGCTTGCTCTTGCAACTCAGGAGACAAAACTCCTAATAGTGCATTAATTAGTTGAGAAATTTCTAGTTGAGTTAAAGCCTTGAGTAACTGATTCGATTTGCTTGGATTATCTGAATTCTGTTTTGACATCTTAACTTTGCCCTTGCCTCCTAATATTACTCAATGACATCAATCGATGTTTACGTGACTAGCTCAACGATCCAAATTCCTGCTCGATCGTAGAAATCAACACTAAATTCTACCTCACAACTCAACTGACGGCGAATCAAACAGCCAGTATCCCCCAACAATAATCCCAACCAGACATCCACCAAACTCAAACCTGACTGCTGCTGTAGCTCCACCAACAACATCTGACCACATTCTCCCATCACAGCTCGAATCCGACTCGCCCACAGCTCGATCTCCTCCCC
>NZ_JBGSQZ010000207.1:0-19056 GCF_041737865.1 Chamaesiphon sp. | reverse complement strand
AAACAAAAATAAAATAGTTTTTACATTATAAATGAAAACCTCAAACATTGATACTCAACCATCAATGACTGCTTCTCCATCGCAATCGGAGCAGCGATGCGATTAGCAGCCAGAGGAGTTAGTGGTTCGCTCCATCAATTTACCCAGAAAGTAACCAACAAACGTGGGGAAGTTGTCGAATACCCAAAAGTGAACGGTACTCGCAATCCCAATAATGCCAAGCACTGGCGATGGCAAATTAGCTGGAAGGAAAAAATAGACGGTAAATGGCGCACCCGTTGTCGCAAGATCCCATCTACAAAGGTAGCAACAGTCAAACATCAGATCTTGAAAGGGGGAGATATCGCTCGAATTTTAGAATTGCTCTAACTATTGCTCTGTAACAGTTTCAGTCAAAATTTTAGGATGTAATTTACATCCTAAAAAAATAGCTCAAAAGCAGACTGGGATAAGGTTTAAGCGTATAAATATAGCAATGAAGGGCTATAATCGTTTCTGCACAACAGTTTCAGCCAAAATTTTAGGATGTAAATTACATCCTAAAAAATGATGCAACTGCCTACTCGATCGCTTTGCGCTACTTTTGTGAAGTATAAAATGTGAGTGAGGAAATATTCAGACGGTGTTTGCAGTATACTCAAAGCGTTGCTGCTGAGGTTGTTGGAAGCTGGGGGATGAACGGCGGTAATCGTCCCCGATGGGGTGCTATTTGGCTCCTCTAAGGCGCATAAAGACCTGCGAAAGATCTTGGTGGAAGACCAGAAGATCGATGCGGTGATTAAGTTGCCTGGGGGCGTATTTAAGCCCTATGCGGGAGTATCTGCGGCGATTTTGCTGTTTACCAAAACCAATTCCGGCGGAACGGATGCGGTGTGGTTTTACGAGGTGATGGCGGATGGTTGGAGTTTGGATGATAAGCGTCAGCCGCTACTGGCTGAGGATAAGCTGGGGGTGGTGCCTAAGTCGGAGTTGGTGGATGAGGAGCATCTGAAGAATAATCTGCCGGATGTGTTGGCGCAGTGGGTTCAGATGCAATCGCCCACCGCTGAGGAGCGACCGCGCACGGCGCAAAGTTTCTGTGTACCGAAGGCGGAAATTGCGGCGAATGGTTACGATCTGAGTCTGAATCGCTATAAGGAGGTGGTACACGAGGAGGTAGAGCATTTACCACCGCTGGAGGTTTTGCAGACCTTGGCGGAGTTGGAGGAGCAGATTCAGCAGGTGATGAAGGATTTAAACGCGATGCTAAGATAATCGTAATTTGATTCAAACTAATGTGAAAATACCAATAGATGCCATTATCCCAGAGCCTAAGCTGACCCAATATCTTTTGGTCGAACGATCGCGTAACGATAAATCTAAGTTTCTACTTCTAGGCGGATTTACTCAGAATAATCCAGAAGATTTAGAATTAGCGATTCGGGAATTGATCGCCCAGAATGATGCTGTAGAGGATAGAACCGACCGATTTGGAACTTTCTATGAGGTGCGAGGGATATTGAAGGGGGTCAACGGGTATAATTTAGGCGTGGTCACTATTTGGCTGCATCAATCGGTTGATTTGCAATTTCGCTTTATTACATTGATTCCTGATTAGGAGGTTTAGAAATGAAGCTAGATTTATTTCAAGAAGTGATTATTAATCGTGATTTTCCAGAATCCAATCTGGTCAAAGGTGATGTTGCAGTTTTAAATGATTATGTGACTGATGCTGATGGTCGAGAAGGTTGCGTGTTAGAAATATATACTGTAACCGGACTATTTGCGGGCGTTGTGACTTTGCCTGTTGACAGTATTGAAGTTATTCAAGTTAGCGATCGATTATCAGTTCGCAGACTCGTTAATGCTTAATTGAACAATATTATGATGTCGCCAAATAAACGCGAAAAACTTATTTTGACAGCTCGCGATCGAGAGTTATTTATGTCTGCGATCGAACACCCTCCCAAGCTTCAAGGTAAACTCAAGTTGGCGATTGAGAAATATCGAAATAAATATTGAAACAATTACTAGAGAATTTAGATAATTTGTGAAGTGATATGAAAAATATAGATGAGCTAAAGCAAATTTTATCAGCACAAAAACAATCGCTATGCGATCGCTATCAACTTACCACATTAGGGATTTTTGGCTCCTATGCACGAGGGGAGCAGACGGAGGCGAGTGATGTTGATATTTTGGTTGATTATGAGATAGCCCCGACTTTTGTAGAGTTGGTTGAACTTCGAGATTATTTAAGTGAAATTTTTGACTTAAAAGTTGATGTGGTTACTAAGAATGGGTTGAAAAATCGGATTCGAGAGCGCGTGTTAATGGAGACGATCGATATATGAAGCAAAGTTATACTCACTAACAGGGGATGAAGGATTTGGAGGGGATGTTGAGATGAGCGATGAAATCGTTGAAAATTTGCTGTACGAGAAGATTTCCGCGCTGATTGCTGCTGCGCGAGGGCAAGTAAGATCTGCGGTAAATCAGGTGATGGTACTAACCTATTGGCAAATTGATCGGTTTATTGTGGAAGATGAGCAGGCGGGAGAAGCGCAAGCAGAGTATGGGAAGGCGGTGCTTCAAGGACTATCTCAGCGGTTATTATCAGAGTTTGGTAAAGGCTTTAATGTTAGAAATCTGCGGAATATGCGTCAGTTTTATCTGATATTCCCAAATTGGAACGCAGTGCGTTCCGATTTGAATTGGACACTAAAATGATGTGAAGTAGCGGCTGGAGATATCCTAGTAAGCTTAGTTGGATAGTTTGGAAAAATATTAGTTGTTCCTGATATTTTTGAGACAGGAATTATTAATCCTTGCTTAGTACGACTATCGTTAGATCCTGAAGTTATTACACCTTCTTTTTTTAGTTATTTTTTCGCTCTCCATCGGCAGTTTCACAGATGGAATTAAAGTCTCATGGTGAAACTATGGGGATAATTAATGCGAAGAACATCGCAGATCTATTTGTGCCTATTTCCCCGATCGATCGGCAAAAGCGAATCGCGGCGATATTAGATAAAGCGGAAGAACTTAGAAGACTGCGGCGACAATCGATCGAGCATCTTGATGTTCTTACTCGATCGATCTTCATCGAAATGTTTGGCGATCCAGTGAGAAATCCAAAGGAATGGATAAAAATGCCATTTAGTGAAGTATGTTCGACCCGATTAGGGAAGATGCTCGATAAACAAAAGCAAACTGGTGAATATCGGCGGATGTATTTGCGTAATGCAAATGTTCAATGGTTTAATTTCAATCTAAGTGATGTTTTTGAAATGAACTTCAATAAAAGCCCAACATCACGAATCCCTTACCCATCTCGATACCCTGTTCGCATCCTTACAACACCGAGCCTTTCGGGGTGAATTATAGAACGAGAAGAATATGAATTAAATTAGTAATAGAGAATGGAGAATTAACCATGCAAACAAGCCTCGACTACCAACAGATCGTCATCAATCAATTGAGCCTTCCAGTGCGAACCACCACTTTTAGCTAAAATTAGAACATCGAGCCTGAGCAACAACATGACTAGAGCGATTGCCCCACCCATCGATCGAATCGAACTTACCCCTGGTAGTGCCATCCAGATTAATGGCATCGATTGGGATGGATATATCTCCCTGCTCCAACAGCTAGGAGACAATCGAGCTACCCGCATTGCTTACACTCAAGAGACATTAGAAATCAGAATGCCCGGTCAACTTCACGAGACCATCAACCGACTCCTCGCTACCATTATTATGACCTTGGCTGAAGAATATGGTTATGAGTTTAATGGACTGGGTTCGATGACGATCGATCGCCCAGATCTGGGCAAAGCGATCGAACCAGATAGTTGCTTCTACATTCAAAATGCTCAGAGCGGACAAGGCATCGAGAACAGCATTTCTAGCAGCGATATCCCGCCTGATTTAGCCATAGAAGTTGATATCGCCAATCGTTCCAACCATAAATTTGATATCTATCGATCGATCGCCATCCCCGAACTCTGGGTTTATCAACGGGAAGGAAAAAATCTGGCAGCAGGGGGAGTAATTAAATTTAAACAGTTAGACAATGGTGTCTATATCGATGTTGTCAATAGTCGGGCTTTCCCAGCTTTGACAACCGCACAATTAGCACAATGGATCGAAATGCGTCGGACTGGTACAGATTTAACCGTTATTCGCGCTGTCCGCGTCTTCTGCCGTCAATAATTGCAAACAGCAATTAGCGATCGAATCACCGATACTTGGGAATGATAACCTTATATCCACTGACTATGATTGGGTGGGAAAGGTCGTCTATTTCTTCTTCTTCTTCTTTTTTTTAACACCGTGTTGTTTCCGAGAGTTAAAAGAATTTGGCATTAAATCTGCAAATTGAGACTTTTGGATCGTAAATTCAGCAATCGGTGGATTGTCCCGATCTGCAAATATCAACCGAGTTCTCACTCCTGGTGCCATTTGACCGACGAGGACAAAAGCATCTGAATTGACATTTTGCCCTATAGTCAGCCCTTCCTCTACTTCAATCGGATCTATTTTTCGGATATAGTATTCGCGCTTGGGATAAATCCTGAAATAGCTAGCATCTCGGTCTTTAACTATTTGAATATTACCTGTATCTAACGATCTAAAAGTTTCACTCATAACTTCAGCTATTCACTAATAAGTGGCTAGGTGCAATTAAATATAACACAATCGAGTACATAATTATCTACAATACTTCCAGAGGATATCCCTGCAATCACAACCTTGACAAGAGCGTACTCATTGCTGGGGTAGCCTGATTAGTGACAAGTTAAGCTTCAATCGCAATTGTCAAGCAGGTTTGACAATTTAACGATCGACCGTTTCATCGGACATTCGTGCTGCCAAATACATTAGCACTAGCGAGCGAGATTTTTGATATATGGTGCGATCGAACCGACAATTACGCTATATGTAAGTGTTGACATTCGATCGAAAACCTTAACCTCTCAAAAATCGGGTCTCCCGCCCATCTGTTTACACCGTCAGCTACACGGCTCACTGATTGAGAACGCTTCAAAGTCTTATCAGCCAAAGGGTTAAGGTCTGTATGTACCCTACCTTCGGAAGCAGGGGTCGGAGGTTCAAATCCTCTCATTCCGACTAGGAGGAAAACATCAGTAGAAAAGGGTTTCAGCAAAGTTTAACAGCTTTGCTGGGACTCTTGTTTGTCTGATTGACGATCGAAGGGTGATAGTGAGATTTTGGCAAGCGAACTGAGACAGGATTGACGATCTGGTGATGGAAGATTGGTATTGTGCAGCTTTGACAAAATTAGAGAACGCAAGGTTGTTTGAGGACAGAGTAAAAAGTGGATGGAATTGGGCTGACTCGATCGAGTTATCTTCAGATCGATCGGTTTGCGACCCTCACAGAAAATCCCTGAAACCCAGTGTTTTCGTCGGAGACTCTCGATAGGTTGATATGTATGGGTTTGAGGTGTGTAGATCGGGATGATGACGGTCGTTTTGGGTAAGTTTTTAGCCGAGGCTCGCAAACGGGTGTTGAAATTGGCTCTGGTTTTGGGTTTAATATAGGTAATATCCCTAATCACTAGGGATTTCACCTGAATGGAAACTCAATAGCACGATGCGAGGATAATCCTTGACTGTTATATCCCTAATCACTAGGGATTTCACCTGAATGGAAACGCGGGTACAAACTCGATGTAAATTAGCCCGTTCCACACTAATACAATCCCTAATCACTAGGGATTTCACCTGAATGGAAACGTGGGTGCTGGCTGTGTCTGCTCGATGCACTCGTCTAAAATCCCTAATCACTAGGGATCTCACCTGAATGGAAACACTGCATGAGGAGTTTTGTTGATAATCATAGTTTTTGATCCCTAATCACTAGGGATCTCACCTGAATGGAAACTTTGTGAACGGCGTGTCATAAGGTGGATCTGCCTAAATAAATCCTTACTCGTTAAGGATCTCACCTGAATGGAAACATGTAAATTTGACCGTTAAGAAGCATGACGTAGACTCTTTTTAGAATCCCCACTCGCTGGGGATCTCACCTGAATGGAAACTTAGAAGGGATGCCATTTGCTTTTGCATGATAGTCAGTAATCCTCACTCGCCGGGGATCTCACCTAGATAAGACTCGATCGGGATTAGTTTGTTAAAACTTAATTTAAATATAAATCAGCTAACAACCTTAATTCTTGACGAAACTCCTCAACATATTTTTCTGGACTTAAAACCAACGCTTGACTGCCAAATCGGCGCACCCAGCGAAAAAATTCCGGCAGAGATCTTTCTGGTAAAACTGTAGAGTAAGTAATAAACTCTAACTTACCATTGAGATTTTTTTTAACTACTATTTTTTGGCGGGGATGACGTTTTTCACCTTCTTGAATAAACGGGGCAACTTTTTCAAAGAACCGTACCTTAACTTCAATCCCCTCATCACCATTCAATTCTTGAAGCTGCTGTTCCTGACTCCCCAAACTCAGACCCCAACCGTTTTGGAGTAAGCGATTGACTATTTTTAATCGATCGAGTTGAGCCGATTTACCCCGTGGAGGTAAATGGGTAAGTTGACACAGATGGCTTGATAATCGATCGAGTCTAATTGCTGCTAAATATTTAGAATCAATGAGATCGCAAATCAGGTACCAGGCGACATCATGATAAATTAATTGCAAGGGATACACTTGCAAATGTTGAGTGGTTCCAGTTTGGTATGGGGCACGAGCATAATATATTTCGATACCTTGTCCGGTGACAATTGCAGTTTCGACTTCCGACAATCGATCGAACAAAGTCTCTCGATATAGCTTTTGTTCGCGCATTCGATCGGGATTAGTATGCACGATCGATCGATCTAACTGCGATCTCACTGGATACAAATCTCGCTCGCCCAATTCTAAACCCCGCAACCGTTTTTCTAACTTTTGGTACAGATCGCGGACGCTAGGATCTCCCAATCGATCGCCAATATCCTTGAGTGCTTGCACTGCTACTTGCAATTCCTGATGTGAGAAAATGCCCGTACCTAAATAGTAGCCCCAGCGATACATTCGCTCTTCAATAATCCCGTACTTTCGCAAAAATTCTAGATCTTTCCGCAAAGTAGGTACGGAAGAAGCGGCAATTTCTCGACCGAGATCGATCGATAGCTGTTCCAAGCCAGTAGCAACTACAGCCAGGGCATTATGATGTTCTCCCGTTAGAGAGAGATTAGTTTCCTCTGGGTAGCCTATTCCTGGTTGGCGAATAAAGACTGCAATTATCAATAGGAGCCGATTGAGAGCTGTTCGATCTTGATATGGGTGAGCGTCTGGCAGCTTTTTCATAAATTTACTATCTAAAAGACAATAATTGAACTTGCCTGCAAATTTACCTTAATTCTATTGATGTAGCTGGGATAAAGCCTCAGTGTTTACACGGTAGTAATTATTGTCTATAACCTATAATCTGAACAGCATGTGCTGTACATTCAAGGGTGTAAGCAAAGAGCAGTTATAGGTAGGAGTAGCTCGTGTCAAAAGTATTCTGGCAAGCAAAAATATGGGGTCTACTCCACGATCCGGTCTTCAAAGCCCTGCATGACGACAGTGGACGGGGCAGGAATAGCGAGTGGCAACAACTTGCCGTAATGCAAGATTGGGTTACTAATGGACTAAACCCAGAAACAGCTAAGGGCGGAGCGATGAGGCAAATCAAACTAGCAGATTTCATTACCTCAGCTAGCGATCGAAGTGCGATCGGTAATCTATCTGTCAGCGTGGATTATGCAGAGGCTGGAAATCGAGATCTTGGCTTGAAGATTTCGCACCTACTTTCTGGCAAACTGACAGATTTCAAACTTCAGACAGAAGAACACGATCGAGTTAGCAGCAGCTCTCGGCTAGATTTTTTGACAGGGAAAGAAGCCGATCTGTTTAAATCATCCAAGATTAGGGATCGAGATGGCGAGCTGAAATCGATCGCCGAAATAGAAGATCCACAGCGGTTATTCTGGTGGCTGTGGCGATGTCTGCCGATCGCAGCATGTAAAGCGATGGGCGACGATGAAGCCCTCTTATTGATGCCTGCGGAGACGCGGATTCCCGATGCTTCGATCTGGAGTCATACCAGCCTAACAGCGGCAATGGCTGGAGCTTTGACCGGATTCGATCTGACACTAGCAGACTTGAAACCCAGCAACCAAATCAAGCCAGCAAAAACATCCCGTGCTTATTTGGCGACATTTAGCTTTACACCCGTTCAGGAATTAATCAAAGCCAGTCGGAAGATGCGCGATTTCTGGGCTGGCTCGTGGCTATTACACTACCTTTCGGCTAGGGTATCGTGGAAATTGGCACTTCAATATGGCCCCGATAGTTTGGTATATCCGAGCCTATTTCAACAACCATTAATCGATAGTTGGTTGTTAGAAAAATGGCCAGAATTTAAAGAGTGGATTAAATCACCTTCCGAGCGGCAGCTTTTAACAGCGGGTTTTCCTAACGTGATTGTGATGTTGTTGCCAGAAGATAAAGTAGATGCAGCAATGCAAACCGCCAAACAATTGCTACGGGAAGAATGGCTCAAAATTGGGGATTTAGTATTCGACCGATTACGCACAGAACGTAACTGGATGCCCAAACTAGTCAAAGAGCATATTACTTGGAATGGATGGCTTGAGACTCAATGGCAAAGCTACTGGAGTGCAATGCCAGTCGGGGATAAAGATTTGGAACTAACTAGTCATCAAATGGATGTACCAGATCTCAATATTAGATCGGATCAAAGCTGGAGAAATACTCAAAATCAGACTTTTCAAGTCGGCTTTAAGCAAAAGTTATTTACGAAAAATGAAGATAATTTTCTTCACAAGATTGCAGAGAAAAACAAGAAAGAGGCAGAGGATAAAGAGCGTAAAGAAAACAAACAAAATAAACAAAAGCCTCCCTTCAAGGCTAATGTCGGTTCCTGGTGGCCGCATATATTCGATCGTACCCGTGCCAATGTCAGCGCAATCAAAAATGCTCGGACTTGGAAACTACCGACGGTGTTCGATACTCGATCGACTATTTCAGGCTTGGGATCGATCGTTCATCCGTTCGAGAAAAAACATCAAGTTTCTAGCTCAGAAGCTCAATCCTTATGGCAACAACACGCTGGATTATTCGATGGTAGAGAGCAGCTCAATGCGACTGAAGTTGTCAAGCGCGGATTGCATTTAGCGATCCCTCAACTAGTCCCAGGTTTGGCACAGACGACTAGAATCGATGCCAGTTACCCCGACTTAACTGCTGGGGTCGTCGGATACCTGAAAACTAGCTCTGCCGCAGATCTCCAAAATTTTAAAGCTGCCTGTAACGCGGTAGAAGAGAAAGTTAAAAGCCGGAATTTTAAATTCAAGAATCTACCAGAGATTTGTGGCATTCCTTGGACTGACAATACCCTCAGTCTAACTCAGCAAAAATATCATTCTCGCCATCTTAGCCCTGGCTGGCTAGTGGAAGATCTGGAAATTGATAAAGATAAAAAGCAAGAACTCAAAGTCGAACTCGATCGAGTGGTAAGTGAATATTATCCTGGTAATAATCCCGCCGATTGGTACGTTCTAGCCGCTGGTGACGGCGATGGGATGAGTGAGTGGCTCAAGGGTAAGAAACTCAAACAATATCAGCACTATCTCCCCACCAATCTAGTCGATAAGGTTCGTCAAAATAGTCAGGAAGTAGGCGTTGCTTTCGATAATTTTATCACTGAGCAGAAACGGATGGGGCCATCTACCCATGCCGCTCTGAGTCGCGCTCTGTTGGACTTTTCCAATCAACTGGTACCGTATCTAACCGAGCAAAGGTATGCGGGGCGATTGGTCTACAGCGGTGGTGATGACGTACTTGCGTACACCAATCTGTGGGAATGGGATAAATGGTTGTGGGATGTACGCGAGTGCTTCCGAGGGCAGTCAGACCCCAAACCAGAGCCAGAGTTTGAGAGTAGTGGTGACTACTGGCGGTGGAAAGATCCACTGACATTGCCAGCAGAGTATTTATCTAATCGTCCCCTATTTACGATGGGTGAAGCGGCAACGATTAGCTTTGGGATTGTAATTGCTAATCAAGGTGTACCACTAGCGATCGCCCTCGAACAGATGTGGGAGGCAGAGACGGGAGCCAAAGACCACTTCTGTGAAACGTTAGCAAAAGAACATCGCCAGAAGAATGCCGTTCAAGTGCGGGTGTTATATGGAAACGGGAATGTTCTTAAAGCTACTGCTAAGTTTGAAGCATTCAAAATGTGGCGCGGTTTAGTCGATCCCAAATTTGAGCCAGCCTTGTTTGAACAGGCGGCTCAAATTTGGGCACAACATCCCGTACCCAGCGATACAGCTATTGTGGCGTGGATAAATGCCTTTAGCGATCGCCGTGATGTTTTTAAAGATCGCGATCTAGGTGGATCTGTTGGCGTAGCCTCTACCTTCGCAGAAGACCACGATCGAGATCTCAAGCAAGAGTTTATCACTCACATGAGCGATTGGCTGACCAAAATGTGGGAGACAAATGACAAATCGACTAGAGATGATGAAATCGGTTATTGGCTGAAACTCGCTGCTTTTGTCCTGCGGAAACGCGATATTTCAATTAAATCAGGAGGTAGTCAGTAATGTTTTGGTATCGACTTATTCCATTGGATGTCTTGCTATTGCGAGATGCCAAACCGTTTACACCTGGGGAACGCGCTTGGGCTGGAAGTACATTTCCACCGACTGGAGATGCGATCGCCGGAGCTGTACGAGGCTTACTCGGAGAGACACTAGATTTACAACTGACTGGCCCATTCCTCTGTCGCCAAGTGCAACACGAGCAGAAGTTATATTTCCCCCGTCCGTTGGGATTTGTGGGCGATCGACCTTTGATTCCCCTACCCTGGATTGGTGCTGAAAATCAGATGAAATTTGACAAATCTGCACCACAGCCTTTGGTTACACCCTTCGATTCCCATCGAGATAAAGATGAGCTAGAGGATGAGATTAAACCTATCAAATATCGTCAATATCTCCCCGCTGATGTGGTGTTGAAATATCTCAAGGGACAGATCGACAGCAAGGATTGGGAATGTAAAGGTGACAGTGAAGAGAAACCCTGGAAAATTGAGAGTCGATCGCATAACTCGATCGAGCCTGGAACCAGACAAGTAAAAGATGAGAGTGGGTACTTTGTGGAAAATGCCGTGCGGCTGCATCCAGATTGGAGTATTGCCTTTGGGATCGATCGCCAATTACCCACGGGTGAGACGATGAGACTAGGTGGTGAGGGGCATCGGGTGTTACTAGAACGCTGCGATGAGCTAGGAGAGCAATGGCAGGCGATTCAAGCTCAGTCTGAGCATAATTTTGACAAAGATGGTAGATCGATCGCTTATCTAGTCACTCCAGGCGTATTTGAGCGATCGTCCAATGGTGAAATACTCTGTCAGGCTTGGCCGTGGGAATGGAAACTAGCCCATACTTCCAATCCTAACCAGTCAGATCCTGGCAATTTGGTGAGTGTAGCGACAGGTCAATCTATACCGATTACTGGCATTGGCAGGGCACAAGTGTTTGCAGCTCTACCAGGGAGTAATTACTACTTAAATCAACCACAGTCGCTCTATCAAGACGAGGAGGGTGCCGCCAATAAAGCCAAACGCTGGCGCAGCTTAGGTTATTCAGAATTATTGTGGATTAAATATCAAGGCTAAAAACATGAACTATTTGACTTATAGCTACTTGCTCACGCCATTACATACAGGTGCAAGCTCTCAGGCTGGCAACATGATGGGTATCGCTCGTGAAACACATACCGAACTACCCTATCTGCCATCATCTTCACTACGAGGTAAAATTCGATCGGTATTAGAGACAAGTCACCCCGATGATGCGGGCGGATTGTTTGGCGAACGGCTTAAAGATGGAAAACAGCCAACCGAAGGTGAAGTCTGGTTTGCAGATGCCACGCTACTACTATTTCCGATCGCATCTTACAGCCATCAATATGTTTGGATTACTTGCCCACTCTGGTTGAGCCGCTGGAATCGCTGGCTCCGCGACGATAAACTCGATCTGTTAATTCAAACTTGGCGCGATACTTTATCTAAAACTAGGGAAGATGGCGGTAAGAGTGCAATCGCCTCTGTTAAGGGTCAACAGATCTATCTCCAGGGCGCACGAATAACGGCAGAAGAAATTGAATCGATCGATCCTCAAGCTGACTGCTGGAAAGCCTTTGCTAAAATACCCGATGGTAACGGGATTCTCGATCTTCAGCACAAACTCATCATTGTTTCCGACAGCGATTGTGGTGCATTAGTGGAAACAGGTTTACAGCGTGAGGTAAGGGTTGCACTCAAGGAAGATGAGAAAACAGTTGCGGGTGGATCTTTTCGTTCGGAGGAAGCGATTCCATCTGAAACAGTACTGTTTTTCCCTTGGGGCTTGAAACCGTCTAAGTCTGAAGCCAGAACAGATTTAGTTAGAGCATCTCTCAAAAATACGCTTAACGATAAATTACAATTTGGTGGATTAGAAGGTTTGGGTCGAGGGTGGACAGACAACACCACAGTTGAAATTAATCATCACCGAGGAGCGTAAACAATGTTGAAATTAGACACTCGTAATTTTAGTCTTTCTGCTTACACTGGTTTAGAATCTGTTCAACAAGCTGTCCAAGTTAACAGCCGTAAAAAAGCTAGTGGTATCGTTCAAAGTTTACCATCCTATATTTCAAGTTGGGGCTTGCATCGATTAGCTGGCGATGGTCTTAAATACAGTGATGCTAGATCTGAAGATACTCGCTACAAGGGAGTTGTTTATCAAGAATTTCTAAAAACTTTGAAGGAATTAACTAAGGTCGAATTTGACTACAGGAATCCTAAAAGCTTGATGGAAATGGGTATTCACGAATACACGGGATTGAATCGACTAGCCATAGAATTAGCACGGGAATGGTCATTCTGGTCAGTAACTGTCTTGGGTGAGGCAGAAGACACATGATCCAACAACTTAATAAAGTATGGCAAGAATTTATCCAGGCTGAGTCAAAACAGGGATCTAAACTGGGTAAAACATTTGAAAAAGCTGAATTTGGTGATTATAGTAATAAAACTCTCACTCTATATTTTAGTGATGAAAATTTAGTAAAAACGGCTAAAGGGTTAACTGATAAACTCAAAGGTAAATTACCTGGACAGTTGAAGCTGTGCGATCGCATTAACTGTCAAATTGGTACTGTGACTGCATATGTAGAAACTAAAAAATTCAGCCCTACTCCAGGCAAACTGGGGAATCCATTACAAGCTTTAAACCATGCTGAATTTGGAGATGATGGCAAAGGCGGTGAACTCTCACAGCCTGTACTCGCAGCAGCAGTAAAGGCAGAAAAGACTTGCGATCCAATTTATCAAAAATTAACTGCTCGGACTAAAATGCTTGCAGGGGATAACACTCTAGCAGTGTCCTTTAACTGGCGGCTGCGTGTTGGCGGTACCAGAGGATTTCGGGAATTATTATTACCTGTATTTCATCCAGTTTTTGGTGTGCCCTATATCCCCGCAGCATCCCTCAAAGGTGCTGCTAGAGCATGGGCGAGACAAAATTGTGAATCTAAGCCGGAAATTAGTGATATTTTAGGGATTTTAGTAGGCAACATTGCTAAAGCCGCTAAGGTGGAATTTTTGGATGCGTTTCCGACCGAAGCTTGTATGTCTGTAGATATCGCCACTCCCCAGTGGCATTGGCAAAATGAAAAAGCAGTCTATAAACCCGAACCTCATCCCCTGTTGAGTCTAGAGCAACCAACCTTTTTGATGGGATTGCGGGCAACTAAACCAGAGTATGAAAAATATGTCTCAATTGTCAAACAATGGCTGGATAATGCCCTCAAATCGGGTATCGGTTCCCGCGTTAGTAGTGGTTACGGTCGAGCATTAGGTCAACCTCAAACTTCCGCTCATCTCAAGAGCTACGAATTTGAGCTATGGACGCAAGGAATGTACGGGAGTGAACCACCAACAAGGGAAAATAGCTGGCGGGGTGTACCAGAATTTCGTCCGACTGCCATTCGGGGGATCTTACGCTATTGGTTTAGAGCGATGGCTTTGGGACTATATAGTGTTAAAGATGCTCAACTCCTCGAAGAAGAATTATTTGGTGCGTTGAGCAAACAGGGGAAATTCTCGATTGGGGTGGCATTTAATCCCAGCAATTCCCAAGATCCTGATAAATATACTGGCAAAATCAACTTAGAAGCTGCTAATCCACAGCACCTCAAGCTACTTTCTAAGCTATTAATATTAGCAGGACACTTAGGCGGAGTCGGTCGTGGTTCTCGTCGTCCAATTCATTTGTTGAATGGTCGGATGCGCGGCTGTCATTGGTCGATCGAAGACCGCGATTTACCACTAAATATGACTGCCGATCGATGGCAGCAGTTTTTCCAAGAACTAAGAGCGGCGTTTGAATCTGTGCAGTCGCCCATTGGCAACTTTAATAGTAGTCCAGGCGAACCCCGACAACGCCAACAAGATACACTCGATCGCAATGCTCAGGTCTGGTTATTACCTTCACCTGGGCAAACTCCCCCAGCGGAGGTAACTAATTGGCGAGAGGAAGGCAAAATCGATCGAGTCAGAGGTTCAGCCTTGACTTTTTTATATGGTGATGAAAAGTTCAAAGGTGTAAATCAAGATAGAATCGGTAATAGAAATGTCGGCGGAGCTTTAGAAACGCCCTCTTTTGTCTGGATTAAATCAATTTTCCCCCACGAATCGAACCCCTATCAAGTCGTAACTCTATTTGGAGTCGATCATCCCGATCGATTAGCCTTTGCCAAGGCACTCCAGAATGAGGGTGCTATATTAGTTGTGGGTCAAATGCCCCCTGGTAATTCACCACCTCGATCCAATCGTCCAATTCGTCGGTAAATTCGATAATTTCTCTAAATTAGGGCTTTATCATTCTCTCTGAGCCAGTTACGCTATTTTATATCACCAAAATCTACGCACCCCCTGTCGATATCTCAAAGCTGCATTCTCTCGTCATACTGCGTCGATGCTTTGTGCAGCAAGGGTTGTAGGCATTATCTTTAGGTACTTACTGCTAATATTTGCACCTTGTTGAGAATAGAAAATAGGTGCGTAGATTTGTCTCCTGGAATCCTTGTTGGGCAAGGCTCCCTGAGCAAACTCTCCCCACACACGGGGAAATCAAACTGAATGGAAACAAGTTTGTTGTTACCGTTTGGGGCAACTTTATTTGTGGAAATGGACTCCCCACACACGGGGAAATCAAACTGAATGGAAACCTCACGATCCCAAAGACGTTGCTGATATTTTTTGCTCCCCACACACGGGGAAATCAAACTGAATGGAAACTAAAAGTCAGAACTAACGGTATCAAGTTGTCTTTAAAATCCTCCCCACACACGGGGAAATCAAACTGAATGAAAACATAATCGATTCGACCGTGAAGTGGTTCCAGGTTGCAAAAACACTCCCCACACACGGGGTAGAAACGATGCGTTTACATCTGTCATAGCAGTATAGAAAGCATCTCGACACATTTCGATCGCTCGTCATCATCTGAGTTGAATTGTCTACACAAATGAGGCGATCGAAATGAATGGAAAGGGTGACTGAGCGGAGCCGAAGCCATCCGTCACTAACGAGTCCTTCACGCCGCTATCTTAGGCTTTGCCCTAACAAACTAACCCCAATTTATGACAGCAATTTTAATAGCAACAATTGGCACCCGCGACTTGATGTTTCAGATCTCATCTGGACTTTGGTACAGTATTGGTGACTTTACAGAACGAGTTCAAGTTATTAATGATTTGGGACTAGACGAAAAGATTACTCATCGAGATCTCACACAGTATTTGAGCGATCGATTAGAACAATATCTCGATCGAATTAAACCTGTCATTATGGGTAAATTACTCACAGAACAAGCTAACCAAATCGAGCAGCTATATCTAGTTGGTACCAATCAATTACCGACTGTAATTCAACGGAATAAAGATACTATTTATAGTTGCAATATCCTCAAAGCTTGGGTTGAGAAAAATCTCAGTATTCCTACTAAAATCTTGCCACTGGGCGAAAAAGGAACCGATCCATCCAATTTTGAAGCGATGTTTGAGTGGTGGCGGAAAACTTGGCGCGAAGAGATCGAGTCAGCCGCAGGTTTAGAAATTTGGTTGGGTTTAAAAGGTGGTGTAGGGCAAACTTCTGAAGCGGGGAGAACCTCAGGATTGAGTCTGTACGGCGAGCGCATCAAATTTTTTGAGTTTCATGAAAATGAGCGAAACAACCAAGCAGGGAAGCCCTCAGACTACACTGGGCCGTTTCTAGGTACCAACTATCTCTGGGATCGGACTCAACAACAGGCTCTAGGATTGCTTGACAGGTTTGACTATGCTGGTGCTAAGGAGCTATTAAAACCCTATTTTCACGCTAAAAATCTTGGAGATGTATCCGATTTACTCGAAGCCGGAATTGCCTGGAATCGGGGCGAATTTCACGTATTTTCAACCCTTGTTAGTGCCCATACTTTGGATTCTCCCCACCAAGCACAGAGCCAGACTTGGTGGTGGATGGCTTACGAACAAGCATATTTGGCAGTGGTGCGACTAGAGCAAAATAACGTCGCTGAAGCGATGCTGCATAGCTTTCGCGCGGTTGAAGGTGGTTTGTTAGAGTGGGCAAAAGTGACTCTTGGAGACAATTTCCACGACGACCAAAAAGATAGTCCAATTGTCTTTAAGTCAATCCTGGAGAGTCATTCAAGTAAAAAACTCAGGGAGGCTTTTAAGAATAAAAAGATAGATGGAGGTGAAATTGAACCTCATGTTATATGGATGCTGATTTCAGTCCAAAGGGAAATATTAAAGGTGTCTCTTCCGGCTGCTTTAAAAGGCGATTTTGAGTATTTTTGGTCGAAAGATTGTAAGAACATCCGCAACAGATTGTCCCATCGGTTGGGCGGGATGTCCGCGCCGGAACTGTTACAGGCTTGGGGCGAAGATCTTCAAGATCGATCGCAATGGCAGGCGCGACTATTGGGTTGTCTAAATATTCTGACTGGGCAGTCTTTTTCGACTCTCGATCGAGCTAGTTTGTTTACTAGCGTACACAATCGCATTAGGAAAGCGATCGAGTTATCATGAGCCGAATCGATCGATTTGCGACCCTCACGCAGAATCGCTGAAACCCAATGTTCTCGTCGGGAGCCTCGATAGGTTGCTCTGTATGGGTTTGAGGGGTGTCGATCGGGATGATGACGCTCGTTTTGGGTAGGTTTTTAGCTGAGGCTCGCAAACGGGTGTTGAAATTGGCTCTGGTTTTGGGTTTAATATAGGTACTATCCCTACTCGTTAGGGATCTCACCTGAATGGAAACAAACAATTAGGCAATAATTACGTGGTTAATCGTAAATCAATATCCCTACTCGTTAGGGATCTCACCTGAATGGAAACTTTTGCAAAGTTTGCTATTGAGCTTCAAGATGTTTCTATCCCTACTCGCTGGGGATCTCACCTGAATGGAAACCGTTCCCGTAACGGCTGCACGAATTTCATGTTCATCATCCCCACTCGCTGGGGATCTCACTTGAATGAAAACGTATTCAGCAATGGTAGCGGTAGAGCGGCGTTAGCATCCCTTCTCGCTGGGGATCTCACCTGAATGGAAACTCGTTTTCTAGGCTCTCTGCTTTCCAAGCAGCTAAGTTAATACCTACTCGCTCTAGAGTAATTTTTTACCTAAGAAATAAATTATTGATATTTCCCATGCTGAAAAATTGATTCTGCGTTCCGCGCGTCCGATTCAATCCCTAAATCATAGAGAGAAGTCGCTTCAACACAGTCGCCCCGATCGAATTGCAACCGAGCAGCCGCTAAAGTACTATACTAAAATCCACTTTTAATACTCAAATATGTATTAAGAGCAGCACAGTTGTCAGCGATCGTTATATAAACATTGTATCTGCTCTACATTGCCAAGAATTTTTCGCTGAAGACTATCTGGTGAAAGTACAAAACAACCTGCTTGATAAGATATTAACTCACGAATTAATAGCTCCGAACTATAAACTTTTCGAGTAATTATGGTACCAAACGAGTCTGGTACTGCGGATAAGTCGTTTGTACTGGGAAGATAATCACATATTAACTGAGGACTCAGCCGAAATTTCACAGAAATCGATGGCACAAAAGTACTCCACGGTAACTCGCTAGTTCGCACTGCTGCTATGCGATTGATGTCAATTTCAAAATTGTTCAGTAATTTGTCGATCTCTAATGTATTAACCTCTCTGGCATAGGCAATCAAAAGGAACTTACCTGTGATGTCAACCACAATTTCGCCACAAAGTACGGTGCGATCGATTACTTCATCATCAGTCTTGATACTTACAGTGAACGCTACCTTGCTTGAAATAAAATCTTGAAGTCGCTCGATTGTTTCAAACCCTTTGAACTGGATAGATCCTGGAGTCAGTCTATACTCTGCATTACCTAAAGCAATTAGCAGGTTTCGGATATTGCCAGTACTCGCCCTTGTGTGACCCAAGCTTGCAGCTACTAAACGTATGTATTCATAACAATGTTCTGGGAGCTTAATATTAAGCAGCTTTTGCTTTGAATTAAGTAGATGAGCCTCACTCCAATTCATAAAAATTATCTTCTGAAATCAAACTTACAACTTTATACCCTTAACGAGATCTCCATTGAAATAAGTTAAACGCGGGTGAGGTGACATATCGGCATATTTTTGCAGATATCGATCTTGCAGCTAACCTAAGATAACGTGTTCGATCTGCTACTGGCATGGGTTATTTGGCGGATCTTGTGCTAGCAAAGCAAATGTATGAACTTGACAATCATTTGAAAAAATTATATAGTTTTTTCAAATGATTGTGCTAGATCGTGACAAAAGGTGGCAGTAGAATTGGTTCTGGTCGCAAACCTAAACCCTTTAGCGAGAAAAAAGAATCCTTACTAATATCGCTAGATCCTCAAGTAGCTCGATGGCTGCGACAACAGCCCAGATACAGCAGATTAGTT
>NZ_JBGSQZ010000204.1:0-4267 GCF_041737865.1 Chamaesiphon sp. | reverse complement strand
CGATCTTATCACTGTCTCGATAATTCAAATGTAGTATTAGCTTGGACTTGTTTTAGTCTTTTTGCTTGCGTATTCATTTTTAAATGAGTAACAAATAAGACTAAGTATTTGTCGTGAAAATTGAAGTGCGGAATGTGGGTTCTAAAATATCATAAAGAATCGTGACATTTTCGCGTGCTGTCCACAACAAGCTTTCCCATTCTTGCCGATCGAAGAACTTGACTGCTTTCTCAAGCTGCTGAGATTCTCCTGCTAATAATCTTTGCGATTCCTGCGCTATGACTCGAACAGTCTCATCGTCAAGTAGCTTTGGGAGCCGGACACATCCATACTTTACAAATTCAGAGGTCAGATCGGCGACATTCACGACCTCACCTATTCGATCCTGTTCGACTGCCTTCAAAATTTACTTCTCCAGTGTAACTTGCAGGAAAAAATACAAAACTACTATAATTATACATAAATTACTTATGTAAGACAAATTGCTACAAAAATTAGGATCGAGATCGAAGGTTGAGTTTCCCAACTTTCCCCAGTTAGTTCGGACTCGATCGGGCGGATGCTTATCGATCGGTTAATCGGGAGATGATAACCACAATTAGATCCGTCAAAATAAAGCTAGTGCATTGCATTTGCTTAGGCTTTATTTATGCTCAGACTAGTTCTTCTGAAACTGCGGTTGCCTTTATCTAGTTTATTGTGTGTTTTCGCGATCGCGATTGGTGCCTGTTCGTCCAACGAGCGGGCTGATTCAGCTTTAGATACTACTTCATCTCCAACCGATGCTACCCCTACCCCTAGGGTAAAATCGGCACAGTCTCAGGCATTTGCGGCTACTAATCCCAAGTCCTTTAAAGTCGAAACTGTGACTGAGGGCTTGGAAGTACCGTGGGGGATGGAGTTTTTACCAGATCGATCTATCCTAGTCACCGAACGCCCCGGTCGATTGCGGATTATTCGTGGGGGTAAACTCGATCCTACGCCTATTGCTGGATTGCCGACTATTGCCGCTAGTGGTGAAGGCGGCTTGATGGATCTGGCACTACACCCCAAGTTTAGTCAAAATCGCTGGCTGTATCTAGCGTACACGATCGAAGGAAATGGCGGTCTGCTCCAAACTCGTGTCTCTAGATTTCGGCTCACAGACACAGGATTGACCGAAAAACTCGATATTTTCCCAGGCGTTCCAGGGACAGCAGCGGGGAATCATTTTGGGTCGCGGTTGGCATTTGGGCAAGATGGCAAGCTCTACATCACCTTGGGAGAGCGGGGCGAACCAAAACGCGCCCAAGACCTCAATAATCTCAATGGTAAAACGCTACGGCTTAATGACGATGGTACTGTGCCCAAAGATAATCCCTACGTCGGACGCAGTGATGCCCGTCCCGAAATCTTTTCATTCGGACACCGCAATGCTCAAGGTATCGCCATTCAGCCCAAAACTGGCGCGATCTTTCAAACCGAGCATGGCCCCTCTGGCTATGATGGTCGTCAAGGCGGCGATGAGGTCAATGTCGTAGAGGCGGGAAAAAATTACGGCTGGCCGAATATCAGTTACCAGCGCAAAGCTCCAGGACAATTACCGCCGCTATTACTCTATCAAGATGCGATCGCACCTGCGGGCGCAACATTTTATACTGGGAATGTTTTTCCCCAATGGCAGGGTAATTTCTTTTTTACCAATTTGCGCGGTAGATCTTTGATTCGCGTCGCGCTCGATGGGATTAAAGTTGTCGGACAGGAAAAGTTATTGCAGCAGCAATATGGACGGCTGCGAGATGTGAAGCAGGGGCCAGATGGATTTTTATATATTGCGACTTCTGATAATGATGGCTATGGTGATGGTCGCACAGGTGGCGATCGGATTATTCGGCTAGTGCCAAATTCATAATACAGGTCAACTGTAGCGGAGTTGCGGCAATACAACGAGCGGATCTACTGAAGATCGATACTTTGCTGGCAAATCATAGCAGTCGCCAAGACGGTTAGGACATTTTGTGACGCTAGATCCCCGACTTCTCAAAGAAGTCGGGGATCTGATATGTCCTAACAAGCTTGGCTACTGCTATAAGTCCTGAATATTGGCGATCGGATCGAAGTATCGATCGAGAATATAACCAGTTGTATTCTAACGACCCAGTTCACCCGCCGCGAGTAGCCTTTCGGACTCAACGAAGAGATTCTGCGGTCGGTGTGCAACGGGATTGTTAGCTGTTTTGCTTAAAAGAAGTAAAATCAGAACTGCCATTAGTCTGAATGACATAATCAAAAGTTACCTCATCAAATTCGGCACCACGAGTATCGTCTTTTACGGCCAAAATTTTAATAGCTGCAAAAAACCCATTAGCATTCTGTAACAAAGCGATTTGGTTGATATTCGGTCGCCTAACTCTGGATGAACCATCATAGAATCTCGCGTCATCTATGGTGGCTATATCATTCTTATCTTTAACAATTGCAACAGTTCTTATACTGACGGGGTCACTATACAGTTGAATACACCTATCACTTGATTTAGAAAAGGCTAATTCAAACCCAAGCTCATCTTGACCGATAAAAAAACGGCCATTATTGTTAGAGTAATCAAAAGTTACTGTGCCTTTTATTGCTGGAGAAACACACTTCTCAGAGTCTGGAATAAACTTCTGTTCAGCAAAGCTTTTTGCAGTTTTGAATGGATTCTTTTCAATTGGGGGAATTGGTAGCACTGGCTCATCCAACAGCTCTCGTAAAAGTTCTTCATATTTGCTTTCATATAAGTTGCCATCCTCAAAGCTAACATAAAGCCTTCCGCCTAAAAATGTTGGTACTTTTTTTTGTTTAGGATTATTTCTTATAACTGGAACAACCCAGTTTGTGTTTAGATTTGCTAGCAGTTCAGCAGTTATAATTTGTTTTTCATAACCAACTCCACCTTGGCCATCATTAGCTTTGTTGACATATGTTTCGGAGCAAATGCTAACTACCCGATTGGATGCCGAAAGGCCTCTTTCCATAAAAGCAGCTAAATCTTGTCCCAATTTTAAATTCCATCGATCCAGTAATACATCGACGCCATTCGATCGCAATCTTGTGGCAATTTGTAAGACCCAATCTTTGTGTGATTCACTGTCGTGTGAATAGGATATAAATACGGTGGGTTCCATTTCTCTTCTCTTAAATCAAATTTCGATACTCAATACTGCTAGCTATTTATTCTACGGAAACTTTCTGTCTATTCCCTGAAAGTTGGGGTGATATTCACAAAAATATCGGCATAAAGCCTGATGTTCTGTCGATATTTTCTGAATATCACCCCAACTTGGGATATTATCTGGAACTAAAATTGTGACGATAGAACCACACATAAAACGATTAGATCGAGTCAGCAGATCGTTGAATAGAGCAGAGCGATCGCCATCTTCAACTAGTTAATAACTTGTTTCAACGCTGAAATTAATCGATCGACACTATCTTGACGACTGTTATACCCCATCAAACCCACTCGCCAAACTTTCCCAGCAAGTTCGCCCAAACCACCACCGATTTCGATATTGTGCTCGGTGAGTAGTTGCTTGGCGACAGCTTTACCATCGACACCAGCAGGGATGCAGACAGTAGTGAGAGTTGGTAATCGATACTGTTTTTCGACGTGCATATTCAGCCCGATCGATTCTAAACTAGACCAGAGATACTCGACATTTGCTTGATGTCGCGCCCAACTCTTGTCGATACCTTCCTCCGCAACTAAGCGCAGTGCTTCGCGCAAACCGTAGTAGAGATTAATCGGTGCGGTATGGTGATAGACGCGCTCTGCACCCCAATATTTTCCCAACAGCAGCATATCCAGATACCAATTAGGCACCTTTGTCTGTCTGGCTAATAACTTCTCCATCGCGCGTGGACTCATCGTAAATGGTGATGCCCCTGGAGCGCAGCCCAAGCCCTTCTGAGAGCAACTATAAGCCAGATCTACCCCCCAATCATCGAGATGGATTGGCACCCCACCCAGGCTAGTTACAGTGTCGAGTAGCAGCAAACAGTCATACTCACGACATAATTCGCCCACGCCTTCGATCGGTTGGCGACAGCCTGTAGATGTTTCGGCATGAACTAGCCCCAAAATTTTCGGACGGTGGGTAGCCATTGCCGTGCGGAGTTCATCGAGGGAGAAATTTTGACCCCAGGGTTTAGCGATCGTGCGGACATCTGCACCATAACGTCCCGCCATATCTACCAATCTATTCCCAAAATATCCCGCTACCCCAATCAGCATCACATCCCCAGG
>NZ_JBGSQZ010000203.1:0-10432 GCF_041737865.1 Chamaesiphon sp. | reverse complement strand
CGATCTTATCACTGTCTCGATAATTCAAATGTAGTATTAGCTTGGACTTGTTTTAGTCTTTTTGCTTGCGTATTCATTTTTAAATGAGTAACAAATAAGACTAAGTATTTGTCGTGAAAATTGAAGTGCGGAATGTGGGTTTTAATACCTGGTGTTGTTCTTGCTCAAATATTTGATGCTCTTCATTTAAGAGCCGATTTACTTGTCCTGTCGAAATGTCTATTCCCCATTCTCGCAGTTGCTCGTATATTAATGGCTGTGGCACTCTGCATTGATTGCTAGGCGGGTCACCCGCCCAGCAGTGCTGATACATCACATAACACGCTAATCCTGGCCCGTAGTGTCTGCCTTGATATTCTGTAGGTAATTCTCCCACCACTGTTTTTCCATCTACTGTGATGTACTCAGCGATCTGAAATCTGATGTTATGCCGCTTAATTATTAGTTCTTGTACGTCATAACTCCGATACCCGTTGAATTTAGCCTTCTCAGGAATGCTATCTGGTTGAATAGTTATTTCTTCGTCGATCTCAAAGTTTAATTTTTTACTTTCCTTTGCCGAACCTGCTCTTTTATCCGCTTTTTTCTCTTCCGATTCAGGCTGATTCAGCAGACTGGCACTTAATTTGGGCTTTCCTTTTAGTTTCTTTTTCGCTCTTAATTCTGCTTCTAGTTGTTCTATTCTTTCTTTCTGATTTTGGAGTTGCTTTGATAGGATGATGCCTAAAAATCGAGCTGACTATGATCGCAACCGATTGTCACCTAGTCAAAGAGATGCTGCAAATTATGGTTTCTCGATCTAGACTACGCTCGTTTAGATCGAAGGTAAGTATGGAGCGACTCTTTTCATCATTCTGTGCCCCGACCGGACGATCTTGGAAGATTCGGAGTTGTTGATGGCGTTAGAGCGACCTAGATGCACGACTCAGAGCCAAGTATTATCTATATAAGTCGATCGATATAAATCGATCGATTTAGCTGAATTTGCTCAGGCGATCGAGGCAATCACTGATTTGGATTGGACGACAGATGTATTTTCGTGTAAATTAATGGATATCGATCGCTGCTGGTGATGCTGACACGGTTAGCTCGATCGACTCAATCTACAAATTGTTATCCTACAGATTATCAACTGATTATTGGCTTTTTATCTCTACCTAATGACAGATATCTACTAATAATTAGTTAGTTTGGCAAGCCCAGTTAATGCCATGTGCAGCAACGCTTCCGCTTTGTCTTGATGGTTAGATCGAAATCATTGGAGGAGCCGCGCCGAGAGCTAATCGGTACGGCAAAGAAGATGATCTCGGAGCTAAATCTATCCTTGGTGGAGTCTTCCCTCAGGAGTAGCAGTTACCAAGCACCGAATCGCTTCGAGTAGCCCTCTAGCTTTATTTAGAGTTTCCTCATATTCTGTCACTGGGTCGGAATCGGCAACTAATCCTGCTCCTGCTTGGACAGAGACGGTATGATGTCCAGCACCATCGGGACGAACTACCATCGTCCGTAAAGTGATCGCCGTATTTAATTGACCTTCAAAATCATAATAACCATACACTCCTGAATAAGCTCCGCGCCGACAGCCTTCGAGAGCGTGGATGATTTCCAGCGCACGGATTTTGGGTGCGCCGCTGACTGTACCCGCAGGAAAACAAGCTTTGAGCAGATCCCAAGCGGTCTTATCGGGCGCGAGTTGTCCGACAGCATTGCTGACAATGTGCATCACATGAGAATAACGTTCGATCGTCATCAATTTATCTACTACTACCGTCCCACTCTGGCAGACTCGCCCCAGATCGTTGCGCCCCAAATCTACCAGCATGATATGCTCGGCGACTTCCTTAGTGTCTGCGAGTAGTTCCAATCCCAGAGCTTCATCTTCTTGGGGGGTTTGTCCGCGCGGACGGGTACCTGCGAGGGGGCGGAGTGTCGCTTTGAGCATACCATTGCGATCGCGATCGGCTCTGACCATCACTTCTGGACTAGAGCCAATAATCTGCCAATTCCCAAAATTGAAATAAGCCATATAGGGCGATGGATTGACCAAACTTAACGATCGATAGAGGTCGAATGGATCGCCAGTATAGCCAGTAGATAGCCGTTGCGACACGACCACTTGAAAAACATCGCCAGCAGTAATATGTGCCTTAGCTGTTTCGACACTCTGACAAAATTCAGCTTTAGAAATATTACTGGTGTAAGCGGCAGGAAGTTCGGTGAGGGCGGGACTGGGTTGCGGTGGCGTCCATTCTAGGAACTTGGGCGCGAGCGGCTGTTGGAGTTTTTCGACGAGGGTTTTGACACGATCGATCGCCTGATTATAAGCGAGTTCCAGATTGCCATCACAACCCTGGACATCGGCATAGGCGATCGCCCAAATCTTTCGTTTGACTCGATCGAAGACAATCAGATGGTCTACCTGCATCCACAAGCCATCGGGCAGGTCTTCAGCGGTAGCTGGATAGATCGGGACTCTAGATTCGATCCATTTCATCAATTCATAGCCCCAGAAGCCAAATAAACCGCCGATGCCACCTGGAAGCTGTGGGAGTTTGACAGGTTTGTAAGGTTCTAAACAATCAGCCAGCGTCTGAAACGGATCGCCCGTAAACATCGAGACAGTCCCATCGCGATGAGTTTTTGTTGTCCGCTCTCCTCTGTTTTCTAACACCCACAATGGGTTACAGCCCAAGAAACTATATCGCCCGACAGTTTCTCCACCCTCGACGGATTCCATCAAAAAGCTGTAAGGTTGACCCGCGCAGACCTTATACCATGCAGAGACTGGAGTATCGAGATCTGCCACCCACTCTTGATAGACAGGAATAAAGTTACCTTGACTTGCTAGCTGACTGAATCGATCGAAACTGGGGAAGATCATGACAAGGATTGCGGCAGGATATCTATCTTATTGTGCCTGTTGGGGTGAGTCTAGAGCAATATTTTTTTGTTAACACTCACCATTCACCATTCACCATTCACCATTCACCATCCACCATCCACCATCCACCATTCACCCCTACCCTAGATGTCTAATTTGTCACTAGAAAGGGAATAAATCCGTTTTATTTCCGATCCTGTTGCAAAAATCTGTAAAAAAGTAAACAAATGTTGCGATCGATTTGTTAGGCTTACTTAAATACGTGTTATGGAAAAGGTCGGATCGATCGTGGATATTCAAATTGGGAAAGGGAAAACAGCTCGGAGAGCATACGGCTTTGATGAAATTGCCCTAGTGCCTAGCGGAAAAACACTAGACCCCAGTTTGGCAGATACTAGCTGGCAAATTGGTGGCGTCAAGCGCGAAATTCCGATTATTGCTAGTGCAATGGATGGGGTCGTTGATGTCCGCATGGCGGCTGAGTTGTCCAAGCTCGGCGCACTCGGCGTACTCAATTTAGAAGGGATTCAAACTCGCTATGAAGATCCCAATCCTATTCTCGATCGCATTGCGGCTGTGGGAAATGATGGATTTGTGTCTCTGATGCAAGAACTTTACGCCGTCCCTATCAAACCAGAATTGATCGGCGTACGAATTGCTGAAATTAAAGCCGCTGGTGGGATTGCCGCAGTCAGCGCGACTCCCGCAGGTGCAGCTAGATTTGGGGCGGCGGTAGCTCAAGCAGGTGCGGATCTATTCTTTATCCAAGCTACAGTCGTCTCGACGGAATTTCTAGCTCCAGAGGGGGTCGAACCGCTCAATCTCGCTAAATTCTGCCAAGAGATGCCCATGCCAGTCATCTTGGGTAACTGCGTCACCTACGATATCACGCTCGAATTGATGCAGGCAGGTGCAGCCGCTGTCCTGGTCGGGATCGGCCCTGGAGCGGCTTGTACCTCGCGGGGGGTACTCGGTGTCGGCGTACCGCAAGCGACCGCCGTGGCGGACTGTGCAGCAGCACGAGATGAGTTTTTCCAGCAGACGGGTAAGTATATTCCCGTGATTGCTGATGGCGGCTTAGTTACTGGTGGTGATATCTGCAAATGTATCGCCTGTGGTGCCGATGGTGTCATGATTGGTTCGCCGTTCGCGCGCGCGGCAGAAGCACCTGGACGCGGTTTTCACTGGGGAATGGCTACTCCTAGCCCAGTACTACCCAGAGGAACGCGGATCAAAGTCGGTACTACTGGCACCTTGAAGCAAATCCTCACTGGGCCAGCTAAATTAGATGATGGTACTCACAACCTCTTGGGCGCACTGAAAACTAGTATGGGTACCCTCGGCGCAAAAACCATCAAGGAGATGCAGCAGGTGGAGGTAGTTATCGCTCCTTCGTTACTCACAGAAGGTAAGGTCTATCAGAAGGCTCAACAGCTAGGTATGGGCAAATAGATCTGAATGTATGGGACTGGGGGATTTGGGGACTGGGAGCTAGATTAGTTTTAAAAATCCACGAGTACATCAATTCAGCAATGCTGGATAGATATTCGATGAGAGGTCGATTTCGAGCACATTTTTGAAAAGATTTGGAGGTTGGGATAAAGCGAAGTTAGTGGTAAATATTTATCTGAAAACACTTTTTATTTACCCCAGATCGCTCTCCCCGATTTTTAGTGGTGCTGTTACAATTAAGATCGACGGAGACTGATGTTTCCGTTCACTCCTCACACCACATCCCGCTCAGGACACTTAATTGTGTCTTGGGCGGTTCCTTTTAGGCTTTAGGCTTTAAGTTTTAGGTTTTAGGCTTTAGGTTTTGGGTTTTATAGCAGTCGCCAAGGTGGTTAAAACACGATCAGATCTCAGTCCGCCTACGCGGACTTTGCATTCTGAGCGGCGATTTGCGGCTCGCGCTCCTCGGGTTCCCCGAGGGTTTAGCGAGACAAGACACAATCGCTGTCTCGATCTCCTTGGCGGTTGCTATAGGTTTTGGGTTTTAGGCTTTAGAAAATTATGGTTGCGGTCTTCACGGCTTGGGCTTTAGATTTGGTAGGCAAAATAAAAAGAGGACGATCGATTCGATCGTCCTCTTTTGTCATAAAATCGGATTGTTAATAGAATATTCACGCTCGTCCAAGCTTTGGATTCTAAGCAACCGCTAGGGCTACCGTAACAGCCCTGACGGTTGCCATCAAACCTAAAACCTAACGCCTAAAGCCTAAAACCTAAAGCCTATCTTAATCTTTGACTGCAAAAAAGCTCAAGTGATAAGGGAAGTTCTTCCAAGGATGGGTTTGGATTTCCTTAATCACAGTTGTACCTTTCCAATCTAATTCAGGGATAGTGACTTCAACTGGAGTTTTACCGATCCTAGCTTTTTTGATCAAATTTTCGACACTCTTAGCATCGAGAGTCAATAGAATGGATTTCCCGCCATCATGTCCGTAGAGATTCACAGGAATATGTCCAGAACGGCGCAGAGCATTGGGTTTACTACCAGCAACACGTTGCTTTAATTCGACTGAGATTTCCATAATTGTTAGTAGTTATTTGGTAAAATTTACATGTTTGTGCGAATCCAAACTCGATCGAGATCGAGTTTGGATTCGTACAGCTCCTAGCCGATGGGAGTGCCATCAGCCGATAACAGCCCACGTTTTGGGCCATGAATCGGATCTTCAACGATAATGGTTTGATCGCGACTGGGGCCGAGTGAAACGATCGAAATCGGCACTTCCATTAAGTCAGCCAGGAACTTGAGATAGTTCAATGCTGCTACTGGAAGGTCTTCCAACGATCGACATTCGGCGGTATTCTGTTTCCAGCCAGGTAGTGTTTTGTACACCGGACGACACTTGGCAAAATCACGAGCTGAGTTGGGGAAATCAGTAGTTTGCTCACCATTAATTTCGTAAGCGACACAGACTTGAATCTCGTCAAACTCGTCCAAGACATCTAGCTTGGTAATTGCCATACAGTCCATCCCATTGATCCGCACGGCATAACGACCGATCACACTATCAAACCAACCGCAGCGACGCTTGCGACCCGTGGTGGTACCAAATTCAGCCCCACGCTCTCCGAGCATTTCACCGTTGATATCGTCTAGTTCAGTTGGGAATGGCCCCTCACCGACACGAGTAGTATAGGCTTTCGCAATCCCAATCACGCGATCGATCGTGGTTGGGCCGATCCCAGTACCGATACAAGCCCCACCCGCGATCGGATTGGAGGATGTAACATAGGGGTAGGTACCATGATCGAGGTCTAGTAAAGTACCTTGGGCACCTTCAAACAAAATATTGCGACGGTGACGTACCGCATCATATATTTTGAGCGAAGTATTGACCACATGAGGGCGCAACCGTTCGGCATATCCCAAATACTCGGTGACTACCTGCTCTGGATCTAGCGGTGGTAGATGATAGAGCTTTTCGAGGATCTCATTTTTTTGCGCGATCGTCCAGATCATTTGTTCGCGAAATGAGTCCGCATCCATCAGATCTTGAATCCGAATCCCCATCCGTTCGGATTTATCCGCATAGGTAGGGCCGATACCACGTCCAGTCGTGCCGATCTTGTGACTCCCCCTGACTTCTTCAGATGCTCGATCGATCAGCCGATGATAAGGCATCGTGACATGAGCTGTCTGAGAAATTAAGAGCTTGTCAGTGGGGATATCGAGCGCGACGAGTCGATCGAGTTCTTCAATCAAGACTTTGGGGTCAATGACTGTTCCACAGCCAATGATACATTCAGTTTCGGGATATAAAATCCCTGAAGGAATCAAATGTAGTTTGAAGGTTTGACCATCCACGACTACTGTGTGACCAGCGTTGACACCCCCTTGGTAACGCACGACCACATCTGCCGACTTACTTAATAAGTCAGTGATTTTTCCTTTTCCTTCATCGCCCCATTGGGCACCAATTACGACTACGTTAGCCAAGGGTTATTGCTTGTCGATTTTCATAAAGTTAACACAGCCTAAAATACTACCATGAAGATCGCTGCATGTCAAAAAAATGTTACTTTTGGTTCGATCGGGAGTCTATGGATTGATGGGCGTTACTGAGGTATGGAACCCATTTGATATCTTCTAGCGATCGGCTACAATGCGGGAGCGGGAGATAGATAGGTTGTAAAAATGGCAAATCATACTTTAAATCGGTAATGCAGATCGATCGTACTTGCCCTTACAAAATCGACGATCGCCGACATGCACTTCTCTCTCATTTGGTAGAGGAAAAAAACCAAAACTTACCTGATAATTTAAAATAAATTAACTTGTAAACTACCCCAAAAGTCAGGATGCAAGCAGAGGAGGATACCTTGAATGCGATACATTTGCCCGCACAGCCAGTAGCTGTTGCTGAGGAACTAGCACCGCCGAAACTCCAACTCAGCGATCTGCTTGAACAAACGGTGGAAATAGCTAAATTTTGCAGTAAAAATGCGGCGGCAATCGATCGACATGGAGTTTATCCAGCGCAAGAGTTTGAGTCGATCGCTAGTGCGGGACTATTGAAGGCACCTTTAGCACCCGAATTTGGTGGATTGGGATTAGGAATCGAGAGTAGTTCGATCGATGAGTTGTTGACAATTTTAAAACAGATCGGTCGTGCTAATCTAGCCGTCGGGCGGATTTATGAAGGTCACGTCAATGGGCTACAACTACTTCAGACTTTTGGTACGCCTGCCCAAATTGCTAAATATGCAGCAGATGTGCGCGATCGTCACAAGATCTTTGGTGTCTGGAATGCTGAAGCTAAAGATGGCGTCAAAATTATCCCGTTAGGACAGGGCAAATATCGGCTCGAAGGTGCCAAAACCTTTGCTACAGGCTGCGGCTGTGTCGATCGACCTTTTATCGGCGGTACCTTGCCCAATGGTGATTGGCAACTGTGTATCGTGTCGATGGATAAAGTCGCAGCAGCAATCGATCCTGACTGGTGGCAGCCTGCGGGAATGCGGGCAACTGCCAGCTACAAAGTAGATTTTACGGGCGCGATTTTAGACCAAAGCGAACTAATTGGGCAGCCTGGGGATTATTACAGACAGCCCTGGTTGACTGCTGGGGTGGTCAGATTTGCTGCCGTCCAGCTCGGCGGCGCGGAAGCTTTATTTGATGCCGCCCGCCACTTTTTGCAGACGATCGATCGCACCAAAGATCCCTACCAAGAAGAACGTTTTGGCAAAATGGCGATCGGTCTAGAAAGCGGTCAGCTCTGGCTCCAGGGTGCTGCCGCCCAACTGAGACAGTACCACCCCACATTTGCAGGCGATCCCGCTTTGAGCAGCCCCACAGCCCAGGCTCTAGTTGCTTATACCAGCATGGTTCGCACGGCGATAGAGCAAATTTGTATGGAAGCGATTCAACTGACCGAACGCTCGGTGGGGACGCTAGGATTATTGCCGCCACACCCGATCGAACGGATCGTCCGCGATTTGACCCTTTACCTGCGCCAACCTGCTTTTGATGCAGCACTAGCAACGGTGGGGCGGTATGCGCTCCAAAATGTCGTTACAGATTCACTGTGGAATCATGCCCCATTTACCAAAATCTAACCTTGCTCCTGCTGAAAATCGTCTAGATTTCTCCGCCCCCGTACCAGGAGCAATTGATGAATTGCCCCCACCACAGAGGGGTGAACACACTTCCGACAACATTTTATTAGCCAATCCCGAAGCTCTCCCTTTGCGAGATCTGAGTGCGATTGTCCGCAGGGGCGGCTCTACCCATCGGCACAGGGTTGTCATCGTTGCACCGCATCCCGACGATGAAACACTCGGCTGCGGTGGCGCGATTTCTTTGCTTTGTAACAACTATGATGTCCGAGTGCTAGTCATTAGCGATGGCACACTTTCGCACCCCAATTCTCAAAAATATCCAGCCCCGATCCTGCAATCGATTCGAGAAGGCGAAACTATAACTGCGCTGGCAATACTTGGCATTAAACCAGAGGCGATAACTTTCTTACGCCTCAAAGATGGCTCGGTACCAACTTTAACTTCGTTCAATTTTCTCCATGTAAAAATCCGCTGTCAAGACTATCTCAAAGCAGCTTTACCCGATACGATTTTTATCCCGTGGCGATTCGATCCTCATGCCGATCATCGTGCTACCTGGCAATTGATCCAAGCTGCAATATTAAGTTTGGGAATCGCACCTCAGACGATCGAATACCCAATTTGGGACTGGGATACCCAACAGCAACAGCAGAGAACAGATCTAGTGGAAATCGCTGGTTGGCGGCTAGATATAGCCACAGTACTAGAGCAAAAATGTCAAGCGATCGCTGCATATCGTTCTCAACTCGGTCAACTTATCGATGACGATCCGAGTGGGTTCTGTCTGACAGCAGAACTACTAGCTAACTTTAAGCGTCCCTGGGAAGTTTATTTTGAGGAAATTTTATGACATATAATTCAGCATCTCTAACTTCAGATTTTTTTGAAGCTCTTTATCAACAAAATTCCGATCCTTGGCAATTTGAAACTAGTGAGTATGAAGCTCAAAAATATCTGGCAACGCTTGCAGCTTTGCCACATCCGCTCTATCAGTCAGGATTTGAAATTGGTGGTTCGATCGGGATTTTAACTGAGAAACTAGCAGATCGATGTCAATCCTTACTATCTGTAGATGTCTCCACCATCGCCCAATCACAAGCAATTAAACGCTGCCATCGTCTGACTAATATCGATTTTCAGATGATGTCAGTACCTCAAGAATTTCCCGACAAATCTTTCGATCTGATCGTACTTTCCGAAGTAGGATACTATTGGTGTCGGGAAGATTTGGAAAAGGCTCAAAATCTGATGCTCGATCAATTAAAACCTCAAGGTCACTTACTATTAGTTCACTGGATCGTTGATGCTAGAGTGCTACCATTGACGGGTCATCAGGTACATGATACGTTTCTAGAACTCGTACCCACTCGGCTCAAGCAGCTCAAGAGTCTCAGCACAACAGAATATCGACTGGACTTGTTTGAAAAAATCTAAATTAACGTAAGTTGAGTGTGTTGGGTTTCGCTTCTCTCAACCCAACCTACAGATCCTTGCTTAGAGCCAATTTCATCTAAGTTCTTTAGAAGAGGCAAGGCAGGGAACGGTTTAAGGATTTGCGATCGACAAACCACACCCACAAATCGATTCCCATTGCGAAGCTAATGCGAAGCGCGTCACGAATCTCACAAATCGACCCTTGTGCAGGGCAGGGTGGTTTCATACAAGGGAAGAATAATCACAAGAGGAAAATGAGGATAGACTAAATTACCTAGCAAAGGAAAGTAGTCTAAATGCTCCTCATAGAACAATTAAAGCAAATACCAGACCATCGTGACATCAAAGGTAAAAAATATTCATTATGGGTTGTGTTGTTTATGAGTTTAATGGGTAGCTTATGCGGATACATTGGATATAGACCACTGGCTGATTTTGCCAAATTACATCAAGCGCAGTTAGAAGAACTACTAGAATTACCAGCAGCAAAATCGACACCATCACACTCGACATTTCGACGGATATTGATAGCAGTAGAGCCTTCAG
>NZ_JBGSQZ010000186.1:0-5216 GCF_041737865.1 Chamaesiphon sp. | reverse complement strand
CAGTATACGCAATCATCGACCCCATCTTAATCCAGACTTCACCGTCAAGGTTAATATCAAGCATTCGATCGGATTCTAATTCAAATAGTCCTTGCTGAAGATCTCGATCGAGTGTTTTGTTGGCAAAGGCTAATAAAGAATAACGATTCTCAGTCATATTTTTGTGCTTGTATGTTAATTTAATTCCATGCTCGGACATAATTGTGCCTGTGCTGCTTGCGCCAATAAAGCTCGATCGGGGGTGGCTTGAGGCGGCTGCACACCCCAGCACATAATTCGCTCCGTTACCTTTCGAGATAGTCGATAAAGACTACGATCGCGACCGATCGCACTGTCAAATTGGCGAATTTTATCGACCAAACTAAGTAGGATCGCTTTTTTGAGGATACTCTCGATCGAACTATAGCCAAGTCCAGTAGCCTCTTCAAGATCTCTAATTGGCACATGGCGACTGTTGAATCGACGGAGTGCAGCAATAACCAGCATTCCATTACCATCTAGACTTTCGATCCGAGATATTATCTGACGCTCACCCTCATCAAACTCGATCGCCAAACCACAGTCAATTCTGCATCGATCGTCGGTTAGGAACTTGTCAATTCTGACAGTCAAATCCTCTACACATCGCTCGCTTGCAGCCGCGACCATTTTCAGCAACACTTGTCTACCGATGGCTGCTGCTTTGACTGAATCGTCCATCAACTGCTGCGCTCCAAGCTTGACCAACAACCGCCCCTCTTGCCGTTCTAGACGGTTAAGTTCTTCTTGGTAGCCAGTTAAGGCTACTTCACCAGCAGCCAGTCGATCGCGAAGGTCGTGCTGTCGAGATTGCAGTACTTTTAACTCTGAAGAAATCGTGTCAACAGACATAGTATCAAACCATAAGTATCCGATCTTAAAGTACCCATGACGACTGCCAATATCGCTAAATTTCACGAAACGCAATCGATTTAGGCGCAACAGCTCCAGCCGTTTTAGCCCCTGATTTTACCGCCAGCAAACAGGGTTCACCCAAAAATCGCTCTCCGTAGAGGATGATCCTTGGGTAGATCTCTAATATCGATCGATCTCGATGCGACTCCTTCGATCCATTCTTTGCTGGTAACAGGTTGAATATCAAAAACGATATTGAACCCATTTACTTGGGCAATGGCAGATTTGTCAGGAATATAAATAATCAAAGCATTTTTGAGAGGATCTAATAAATGCTTGACTTTTAATACTTCCACAGAAATCGATGGGACATCAGCAAGTATTGCCGAAAGTGGCATAATATCAAAACTATCCAACCCATATAATACTACAACTTTAATCTCAGGAAAGTCATCCATCATACTGCTAGATAACAGATACTTAATCTCAGACCTGTTCGCACTGGAGATATTCAATTCATCTAGCATCCGACCGCTTGAAATAGCTTTGCGGTTTGGTGGTCGTTGGTATTGAGTTTTGTTGCTGTGACCAACGCCTAGTATTTTGCGTCTTTTTGCATCGCCCATGTTCCTAATTCTCCTTGATTTGACGATCGATCCCCTTAACCTAGTATTCCCGACAAAAGCCAATTTAACGCGATCGCCGCAGCAAACTACTCAATCTTGCGATCGCGTTGTTCGCAACTATAAATTATGAATTAATAAAAAATGGTGCATAATACTTGTCATTTTTCTAGAAACAATAATCGCTGCTAAACTTCTGAGCGTCTGTTTACTTAAAAAAATCGATAGAATCAATAGAATAAATTTTAAGATAGACTCTACAGGTAAAGCTTCACTGATAAAAATGCAGATAAAAATTATCAGAACATAGGCAACGATCGAGAAAATGTCTATAATCAATCCTTGCTTCTCGTCTTGATAGTTATCATTAACAGCAAGTAACTCTTCTGAAGTACAAGGTGGCAACAACATCAACTGCCTTTCTATATTCCGATTTTCTGCTCTGCTTCTCTTGCCAAAGAAAAATTTTATCGAATCGAGACTTTTTAGTAATAAGCTATAGCGTGGGGTCATTAATTTTAGTTGTTAAATGATTTCGATTCCGAAAGGGTAAATGACATTTCTCGAAAATTGTTTATATTTTATTCAAGGAATAGCTCTTCCTAATCTGTGCCAAATTTATCATCTGCCATTTTGGACGAGCGCATCACCGATACCAGATCGATCGACAGCTCCTCCCGACTGGGCAGTAACTCACTATTGCAAGGCTTGAGCATTACCTCCCCCACAAAACCAGTGCAGAAATACAACATCTGCAAAGTACGGATCTCGGTTTGTTGCCGCTTGGGAAACCACCGATCGATCGTCGTGGTCAGTTCCGCCACTGGTAGTAATTTGGCAAGAACGACCAATTCACGTCGCTGTAAGTCGGTCATCATCCCCCCCAAGTTATTAAACTGAGCATTTCCATCTATGACCCAATCTTCCTCACAAATATCCGTCGAGTCAAGTTGAATATAGTAGTCAATCAGCATTTTAACCAGTGACGGATCTCGCTCACAGCAGTACAGTCCTAGTTCCAAATAATCTCTGTGCCAAGCATCAGGAAGCCACGATTTATAAGACGAATTTGGCACTGGGATATTCAAATCGTACCCGACCGACTTCGGATGCTTAGGTGCATCGAGTTGTTGCAAGAATTTCATTCCACGTCCCATAAATCAACTTCTCCGCAGTTATTCCGTGCTCTCTTAGTCTTCCCACGAACCTATCGATTCATCTCAACAACAGCGATCGCGATCGCCGAACACCTCCAACGATCGATTAAAACAGGCGATCGACAACTCCAGATTTACTAATCGTTCGCCTTGGCTAGTTGAGATCGAACTCTTCTCTTACCACCCAGCCCTCTTCAAACCATAGGCATTCTAATTCAACTAACATAGAACGCCCATTGACGTAACCGCGCTTCGTCACAGGTAATCGCCCACCATTAACTTAGTTGACCCTACAAAAGATCGATCTCTACAAGTTCTAAGCAACTGTTTGGATTAACTGTTTGAACTAATGTTTTTAAAAGCGTATCTGCTTCAATAGGGCGATCGATAAAATACTTAGTCCAGCTAGTTTCATCTCGCTGAACGATACTATATATTTTTTGTACTCGGCTATTATTCTTTATTAATTCTTTATAGTACCATAATGTTACGTCATCAAGTACCCACCTAATATCTTTTGTTTTCCGACAAGTAGAAGATGAATTTACATTTGTAACTTCAGCCCGATCTTCATCTATAAAGTAACAAAGACTTAAACGATCGCGTAAAATTTGCTTGTCTGTATCGATATAAATATTGGTCTGCGGAATGTTAAGGAGCAAATTCCAAGCTAAAGGCGGTGCAGCAGTTAACCTTTCTGATTTTCTTTCGTCACAACACATGGCAATGCAATTTTCCTTTGTAGGATGTAGAAAAATATATTCAGGGAAATCGGACACGATAAGATACTTGTGAAACCAGTCCCATTCAGAAATTCTTTCAATTGCCATAGTAATGTTTCTAGATACATATCTTGAGAAAACTGCCCAGATTTCCAAAAGTCAGTCAAACTAAGCTGACCTCACTCTCTCTAGCCTTGCCACTTATAGCATTTAGAAGGAGTTTCAACCCTGCCGACTAACATAGGACTCTTTCGAGGAAGAGACAAAATCTGTTTAGAGAGATGAATAGGATTACTGCCGGACAATTAGCAAAGCACCTCTCCCCAGTTGCCCTCAATCTATACGATTTTGAAAACTAGGAATCTGAAGGGTTTAGGCATTTTCACATCGATATTCGGTTTACAAAGTATGAGTATGCCCACGGCAGTGCCCTGCCAGCTCTAGCAAAATCATCGCTTGTTTGGAAGCAGAAAAAATGTCTAAGATTGCCAGAAGATTATTACGTCCATAACCCAGTGCCTTTAATCTATCAGGCAGGTTGTCAGGATATGCGGATGACCGATCGTTATGTGTGCCCACATCAACAGCTATCGCTCAGGGGTGTGCCAGTCAATAGTGATGGTGAAATTGTCTGTCCAGCACACGGATTAAAATGGTGTACGAAAACTGGCTCGTTAATCCCTAGAGCAAAGCGGACGTTTGCATATTACGCAATTGCCTATCAACCACTGATGTACGAACGAGAGATGTTAGTCAGAGAGGCACTAGGAGTTGCACAGCCTGACTGGGTAGAGGTGGTTTGGGAGCGTTTACCCGAATCTCAACGGGTCTATTGCGATCGCTCGACCTTTGAAGCCGATCTTGCCGCCTGGGGCAATACCCCGATCTTCGCTGTCTGAATCTGCTGATGCCACTGTTCTCATTCTCCCCTCGCGATCGCCCGTTCTCTATCGCTATTAATTGTCTCGACCTCGACCGTAATTGATATTTGACAAGTGGGGGTAAGTGGGGATAAACTATATTTATTAATAACTAATAAAATATGAGTACCTTCACCTCCTATCGCAAAAATGATGTCGATCCTAGTTATTTGAAGATTAGAGGCAAATGGTTTTGCCTACATAAAGAAACCGATCCAGAGGCAATAGAATTATTAGGGGAAGTTTCAGTCGAATGTCTTGGCTATGGAGCTTATTACTTTCCCCAGCAATACTTTAGTGAAGAGGAATGGCAATTACTGTGGGGGCATAGCTTTGGTTGGTCTAGGGAACATTTGTACAAAGGTCTATTGCTACACGGTGCAAACAATTCTCAATTTAACGAAGATATTGCAAGTATTTGTAGCAGCTCAACTGGCTGGAGTCAACAAAGGCTCAATGATGAATTCAAAATATTGCCTGAAATGCAAGTGGCTATCTCAAAAACTCAAGAGGAATGCCGCGAATTGTATTGTGGTGCAAAAAAGTCTGTCAGGTTTGCGGCATAACCCTTAGCAAAGCTAATCGATCGGGATACTGTAAAGCTCATCGGGAACATTCACCCGATCGTAAGTCGCGAAAGCCGTCGAAATATCGCAAGTAATTCTTTTGGAGCTAATTAGATGACTACTGACAACTTCGATCCGATTGCGGAAATTCTTTGCTACGACTGGAATGGAGTGAACTACCCACCGTCAAGCGAGTACGCTATGACGGGGGCTCCCAACTTCAACCGGAACAGCATCCAGCAAAACCGAAGTTTTACCAGGTTGACTTACATTCCGTCCATTGGCAGACGCGCTAGTTCCTAACGCAATGATCCGCAAGGCTTCATCCCTAATATTCTTCGCTGCGTTGATATCT
>NZ_JBGSQZ010000176.1:0-52578 GCF_041737865.1 Chamaesiphon sp. | reverse complement strand
TCCTTGAAGGCTCCAGAGAGTTTACCCACTGCTTGCGCTCGATTACCTGCGGCTCTATCGCCTAACTTTTGAATATAATCCATCACCACTAATCCCAAATTACCTCGCTCGGATTTAACCCTTCTGAGTGCAGAGCGCATTCGTGAGGGATTTTGAATGCCAGCAGGAGTATCATCAATAATTAACGGTAGTTGCTTTAATTTCTCCAACCCAGCCACCAATTCTTCATATTCATGCTCGTAGATCTCATTCCTAATTAACCGCTGTGAATCAATACCAGAGTGCATTGCTAAAAACCGCTTAGTCAACTGAGACTTAGACATCTCCGCACTGAAGAAGACTACTGCCTGCTGTTGAGTAGTAGCTAGATAATTAGCTAGATAACACCCCAGCCAAGTTTTACCCATCGAAGCCCTAGCACCAATTACGATTAGGTCTTGCTTGACCAAACCCCCAATCATTCCATCTAGATCTCTCAATCCTGTCGGGTACAGGGGAGGTGAATCTTGACTGATTTGATTGAACACATCAATCAGACAACTTTCAATAGTTTCTGGTTTAAAGCGATCTGCTTTATTGGTACTGATGTTGAATATTTTCTCCTCCGCTTGCTCCATCACTGAATCAATGGGAGTGGCAGTGTCATAAGCCAGATCGGTAATCGATTGAGTAGTGGCAATTAGTTGACGACGTTGGTACTTCTCCTGAACGAGACGTGCTAAATGGTCGATGTTAACAGCACTAACCGTCCGTTCCAACAGTTGAACTAATTTAGCTTCCCCACCTGTCTTCTTTAACAGCTTATGGTCTTTGAGCCAACTGCTGACAGCCAGCATATCTGTTGGCTTTTGCTGCGCGTAAAGGTCTAATATCGCTTGATAGATAACTTGATGCGATTCAATATAGAAAGCTTCAGGGCTAAGGATATCGACAACTCGCAAGATGGCGTGAGGATCTAGTAGCACTCCACCTAGAATGTTTTCCTCAACTTCGATGTTCAATGGTGGTAATTTATCAATCATCGTTATTGAAGATATTGTTTAATGTTTTGAGCTTGTCTAAGGAGACTAATTTAGTCGTCGGTTGTGGTTCGACTAACACAGTGAATATCTCCCTTTGCTGTGGTTGAGATGGACTAATTGGTTCTGCCACTGTCCACCCATCTTGAATAGCAGCAGCTAACCAACCACCAGGATTAGTAACTTCACCTCTAGTTAGTTGGTCTTTTAATGCAGTGATGGCGGCTAAGACTCGTTCCTCGGTCGCGGCTTTTATTCTTTTGGTTAGAGTACTGTTGAGGGATATATTTAGCTGTTCTAGTTCAGTTTTGATTGCGGTACTGACAGATGATTTAGCACCTTGACCGATTGGTGTAACGTTGCTTTGAGCTATTGAGCCTGAACTTATACCTTCATAGGCTTTTAACTGTTCAATGAGATTTTGTATCCGTATTTTTAGAGATTCATTTTCTTTCTTCAATTGTTCGGTTAAGTCGTTAGAACCTTGGACTTGGTGAAGCCTACCTGTTATTGCTTCATTAGCCCGACGGAGTTCAGACATCTCTACCCTAAGTCTTTTTGTCTCTTCCCGCAGAGTATTAATTATTACCGTTTTAGAGTTGTCGGAAGCAATAGGAGCTTGCTTGGGCTTGGCTTGATTCTTTTGCTGGTCGCGTAAAGTGATGATGCGGTTTTTTAGTTCTGGGTACTTGTACAGATAGGCAGTAGAAACATTAGCCGAATGCGATATAGTTTGAAAGTTAATTTTCTGGTTTTGCTTGAGCATCCGTTCGAGAGCTTTCTCTACCCGTTCGGTGGCTTCTTGAGCCTTTAAAGCAGCAGCTTCCTGTAGAGCTTCAATCTTTCTACTCATCGCTACTTACCTCCAAAGATGCGATGACTTTTGCTAGATTATGTTGGATGGGTTCGTTTTTCGTAACCTGTAATTCCCATCCACAGTTACGAGCTTTTTCTATAACTTTAGATGTTCGCTCTAGGGTGTCTCTGAGAACAGGCAAAAAGTGTTTATTAGTCCGCCAATGTGGGCAATTGTAACAGCCATCAAAACCTGGGATATCACAATTACCTAGAAGCTTAGGTCTACCACAATAGCCATGTTCTAACGCCCTGGCTTGAATGTTTTTGGTAAACCATTCGAGATCGTTGTCAGCGGATAGTATAGTTTCCTCTAGCATGACAGTTTCACCTTGAAAGTTAGTTACTCTTGTTTCATGGTATTTCTCCATTTCTTTACGGAGGATATGGTCATGAATGTGGGCATAACGCATAGTCATTTCTGGCGACTCATGCCCTAAATATTTTTGGATAATATGCTGGGGAACACCAGCATTAATCATCCGAGTACCTACTGTATGTCTAAATTGATGTGTCTGAAAATTCCAGATATTGTCTGAACTGTCCTTTATCTTAAAATCTAGAGATAATCTATTTAAATATCTACCAAAAGCTTGTGCAGACATTATCTGCTTAACAGGAATAAATTTGCCTTTATCCTTTCCTTTGCTATGTCCTCTAGCCCTACCACAAAACAAAGAAGAGAAGCTAGTTCCGAACAATTGCTTAATATAAATTTGTTGTTCTTTAATGACTTTAGCTAATTCGTTACTAATAGGCTTGGTATGTTCCTTGTTCATCTTATACATTTGATACTGAATGTACCAACCTTCCTTACCATCAGATTTTAAGCAATCTAATTTCAGCCTAGTTAGTTCTCCAATCCTAAAGCCACATTCTATATCAACCAATAGCATCCGCATCACAGGTTCGGGTAAATGCTCTATATGTTGGGCAACTTGCTTCATTACATATTCTGGAATATATCGCGGATTGTGCTTAGGCTTCTTAGCCCAATCTTCTGGTCTAATTAAAGCAGGTTCAATAATAAACCAGTGGTTAAAAGTTCCTGTTTCAAATAAGGTTTTAAGAGTTGAGATACAATGCGTATATTGGGAGTAAGAGTATTTGTTGATTTTTAAATATGCAAGATAATCTATTATTAAAATCCTGTTTATTTCCTCAAACTCTTGGTTGTAGCCTTGTCCTAAAAGAAATCTAGAAAAAACATTTATGTATCCTACTTTACCAATTAGAGTGGCAAACGCTAATCTAGTGCTAGACAGGTAAAGTATAAATTTCTTGGAGTAATATTTGAGCCAAGACTGTTTGATATAAGAGAAGTTGAGTTTGTAGTGGTGATGGATTCCATCTTCATAGCCTAAATGATTAGCTGTCCAGACATCATGTTCAAAATCAAAGTCTTGAGGGGCATACAAAATATCTGGTCTTTCTGCTCCTACTGTAAATTGTTTTTTACAGTCTTTACATACACACTTTTGCTTTTTCGTTTTGCCTACGCCGCGACGTACAAAATTTTTACTATTGCACCATCGGCAACTTATATTATCCAGGTTCAAATCGTCTCTACCAAAAGCGTTTAAAATATATGTACGCCGACAATCTTTACATCGATACTGCTGCTTTTTTGAAACGATACCATTCAACCAATATTTTATGCTATTACATTGAGGACATACAATCTCTCTTCCTTCTTTATCTAATCTTGGATGAACGCAAAAATATTTATTACAATCCTTACAGCTATAGTTTTGAGTTCCATTTTCCTCTTTACCCCTTCTGAAACAATCATTGCTACTACAGTGAGGGCAAGCAATCGTTTTGTCCTTCTCAAAAATCTTCCATTTTGCATCTGGATAGAACCAATGATTACACTTTTTGCAGTTATATTGTTGTTCTCCATGTCTTGAAAATCCGCGTTTATACAACGCCTTACTATCACATTTAGGACAGCATACTTTTTCCTCTATATCAAGATCTAACTGTGTTTGACTCTCTTGTTCTGTAGTTGGACTACTTTGATGCAATACCTGAAGTTGAAGCGGAGGATTTAACAATTCTTCTATCTGCTTTTCAACTGTCATTCAACTAACTCCCGTTGTTCTAAATACTTGTTGTACTCATTCATCAGATCTTCATTAGATAGATGAACGTAGGTATTAACTGTGGTCTGAATATCAGCATGACCCAATCGCTTTTGAACGTAGGACATATCCCATCCTGCTCGAATCAATTCCGTTGCGTGGGTGTGTCTGAGCAGATGGGGATTGACTTCTATTCCCGTCTTCTTGGACAGTCTTCTAAACAAACTGTTAACGGTCTGATAGCTAAGTGGATTGCCTATTTCCCCTTTACCAGGAGCTTTAGTCACCACAAATACAAAGTCACAATCGAGATCGTCGGGATACTCATCAATTAGATAGGCAGAGTACCACTGCATCAACTCTTTATTGACGTGAACGATCCGTTCTACTCCACCCTTCGCCCTCACAAAGTTGATGTTATCTACTCTAGGTACGACCTTAATTTCGTTGTTATTGCCTGTCACCATATCTTCATGCCTCAACCCCAATGCTTCGCCAATTCTCAATCCACTCTCGTAAAGTAATCGGATGAGGAATTTATCGCGCAGATTGCTACAGGCTTCGACTAGGGTATTAACTTGTTCGGCACTCAAGCAGCCAGGGAAGGTTTTCGGCTCTTTGACTTTGAGCAGTCGGGTCTTGACCTCTTTCCCCTTGCTAATATGGTGGAGGAAGGATTTGTACTTTCGTCCTGGCTGGAGTTGGTAGCGATAGGTTTCAACCCCTGCAAATGTGCCCAGCCGTTCGTGAAACTCGTAGAAGGCGGATACCGTGGTCAAGCAGTGATTGATGGTCTTCTCCGATCGCTTGGAAATCTGCGGCTCGATGGAAATAACCCCTCTGTTTGGGTTTCTGAGCCAATGGATAAAATAAGAAAGGGTTTCTAGGGTGATTTCTCTCCAGTCCTGTCGATTGTCTTCTAGAAACTCCCAGTACAGCTTGAGGTTATGAGCATAGGCAGCAATCGTATTGTGAGAGCGTTGGAGGCTATCCAGATAGTTGAGATACTTTTGGATAGGTTCCACGGGCAGATAATCCCCGTCTAGCACCATCCAGATGAGCTGGTGAGAGTTGGGGATTAGTCCTTTCTGTACCTTCATTGTCTGTTTAGTGGAGATGTACTGACTATATCATAGTTAACAGTAAAGAAATAAAATACATGTGGTTTACATAACGTTGTAGAAATGCTAGTATTTAGTCACGCTGTTGTTGTTGTTAGTATTTATATATTTATAATATATAAAACGGTGCGGCGAACATAATTAGGAAAGTAGCGACAACCTTGGGGCTATGCCTTCGGGGAGTTGGTAGTGGTGCCTTGATGACACCTTTGCGAGTCCGCCTATGGACTGTGCATGAATCCCCTGCCTTAGCCAATCAATCCGCTTGCGGATTGGAGGCGTAGGTATGGGGTACCATCAAGCATCTGGCTCGGTGTCGGCAATTATTTATCTCCAGACTTTGTTCGAGCCTATTCTACATTATCCCCGCTCGAATCCCTCAAACCCACAAACGGACGAGAGTCTGCTAAGATAATCTCTTGGGAAAATGCGGACTCGTGCCGCCAAGGGATGCAGCTAAAACTTATGGTACACATCAAACAGGTAGAACTGTCCCATTTCAAATCCTTCGGTGGTACTACTAAAGTCCCGATTTTACCTGGATTTACTGTGGTGTCAGGGCCGAATGGTTCGGGTAAGTCGAATATTCTCGACGCGCTGTTATTTTGTCTCGGATTGGCTAGTTCCAAGGGGATGCGGGCGGAACGATTGCCGGATTTGGTAAATCACGATCGATCGACTAAGGGCGTGTCTGAGGCGATTGTGACGGTGACTTTCGATCTGGATAATGGGGATGAGCCAGCACCAGAAGTTAAGATCGTCGATATTAGTAGTCTGTCGCCAGCTCCGCCGAAGCAACGGTTGGCGAATGAGTGGGTGGTGACGCGGCGGCTGCGGGTGAATGCTCAGGGTGGTTATACGTCGAATTATTCGATTAATGGGGAGGCTTGCAATCTCGCGGAGTTGCACGACCAATTGAATGCGCTGCGGATTTATCCTGAGGGCTATAATGTGGTGTTGCAGGGGGATGTCACCAGCATCATCTCGATGAATAACAAGGAGCGGCGGGAGATTATTGATGAGTTGGCGGGGGTGGCGGCATTCGATCGCAAGATCGATCGAGCAAAGAGTACACTGGATGAGGTGAAGGAAAAGGTCGAGAAATGCAATATTGTTGCCACAGAATTGGTGGCTCAACGGGACAGATTAGCGCAGGATAAAATTAAGGCTGAAAAGTACCAAAGATTGCGGACGGAATTTCAACAGAAGTCTGTGGAGGAGGTGGTTTTAAAGTGGAAGAATCTGCAACAGAAGCAGTCGAATATTCAGGCGGATTTAGCTAAGGGAAAAGTTGCTCTGGTTGAATTGGATCGACAAGTAATCGATCTTCAAGGTGAGATCGGCACGACAACTACAGAAGTAGAGCGGTTGAATGCTTGTGTGCGGGCATTGGGTGAAGAGAAATTATTAGCGGCTCAAGCGGAATTGGCGACGCAGCAAGCGGAGCAACATCAACTAGTTCAGCAGCAACAAGAGCTAACTATAAATCGCGCGAATACTCATACTAATCAACAGCAATCTGCTACACAATTAGCTAATTATGAGGGCGAGTTTAAAAGTTTAACTAGCACACAACAGCAGTTAGAAACTACCCAGTTGGCGAAACTAAAGATCGATCGCGATGATACTCAATATCAGTTAGGATTAACTAAAGAAAAAGCTAGCTCGATCGCATCCGCATCTACGGCTTGGGTAGAGGAACAAACCCAAGTTAGTCGGCAGATCGAAACCACGCTTCAATTATTAAGTAAACAGCGCACGGCTCAAGCACAACTGACCGAACGTCGCAGTCAGTTAGCTGCAAAAATATCTGAAGAAACCGATCGCTTGGCAACCGTTAGCCCCGAACTAATAGCGAATCAAAATAAAGTCACCCAATTACAAGATAAACTCGCGCAATCGACTGGCGAATTAGCAGTATTAGAAAATAAACTTACCGCCGTTCAAACTAATGTTGATACTCAACTAGAAACCCAAAAACGACTATTACAAGAACAGCGGGATAAACAGCGATTAGTCGATAAATTAGAAGCCCAGAATCAAGTCCAACAAGAAGCACAAGGCACCTTCGCAACCAAGATTATCCAAGAAGCCAAAATCCCTGGCGTACATGGCTTAGTCGCCCAATTAGGTAAAGTCGATCCAGCTTATCAATTAGCTCTAGAAATCTCCGCAGGGGCGAGGCTCGGCAACTTAGTCGTCGAAGATGATGGCGTAGCATCCCGCGCGATCGAAATCCTCAAACAAAAGCGCGGTGGACGAGCGACATTTCTACCATTAAATAAGATTAATCCGCAGCCATTACGCGAGAATGCCTCGTTAAGATCGACCCAAGGTTTCATCGACTATGCAGTTAATTTAGTAGACTTCGATCGCGAGTATGAAAATATCTTTAATTATGTATTTGGTGGGACAATAGTATTCGACAGACTCGATCGAGCGCGGAGTTTATTAGGCAAACATCGAATCGTTACCCTCGACGGCGAATTGCTCGAAGCCAGCGGCGCGATGACAGGGGGAAATATCTCCCAAAAATCCACCCTCCACTTTGGTACAGCCGATGCGAGTGAATCCGCCGAAGTCCGCACCCTCCAACAGCGACTCGCCCAAATCGAACAGATATTGCAAGTCAGCATCGAAGTCGTCAACAAAAGCAACACCGAACTACGTCAACTAAGTACCGCCGTCGCCGATACCCGCCAAAATCAACGGGAAATTAAGCTCAATTTCGATCGCAATCAACAGGAAATCACCCAATTAACCAGTCAACAAACCCAACTCCAGCAGCAGATTTTTAAAAACCAGCAAGATCTAGATCTCACCATCACCAATCTTACCGCCCTAGAACAAACCTTACCCGCCCAAGAAGCCAACCTCGCCGAACATCACGCCGAACTCGCCGAACTCGAAAAATCAGGCGTACATAGCGATTGGCAAGCCATCCAAACCGAGATCAAATCGCTCGAACAACAACTCCAACAACGCCAACAAGCATTAACCAGCGTCGAGCAAAAACTCCAAGAGATCGATCGACACCGCAGTATCTTAACTGAAAAAATCTCTGAAAATCAACGCCGTACTTCAGAATATATCGAACAGATTGGGACACTCGATCGCAAACTCATCGATATTAGGACTAGACTAGCTGGAATTGGCGACTCGATCGCCACCACCAAAGCCGCCCTAGTCATCCTCGACAAAGAACTCGGCACCGACAAACAACAGCGCGACAAAGCCGAAGCCAAACTCCGTCAACTCCACCTCAACCTCCAAGAATTGCAGTGGGAGCAACAAAAACTCACCCAACTCCAACAGCAACGCCAAACCGAAATCGATAACCTGATTATCCAAATCGCCACCCAACGCACCGAACTCCCCGCCGAACTTCCCGAACTCCCCCCCGAATCCCAAACCGACGAATATCTCGCCTCCCTCCAATCCCAAATTCGCCTGCTCCAAAAACGGATGGAAGGGATGGAACCCGTCAACATGCTCGCCCTCGAAGCCTACGAAGAAACCAACAATCGCCTCCAAGAACTCAGCGACAAACTCGGCACCTTGGAAGCCGAAAGTATGGAACTCCTATTGCGGATCGAAAACTTCACCACCCTGCGTTTCCAAGCCTTCAGCGAAGCCTTTGATGCCGTCAACCTCAACTTCCAAGATATCTTTGCCGAACTCTCTGACGGTGACGGCTTCCTCCAATTAGAAAACCCTGAAGATCCCTTCAGTGGTGGTTTAAACCTCGTCGCCCACCCCAAAGGCAAACCCGTCCAACGCCTCTCATCCATGTCTGGGGGCGAGAAATCCCTCACCGCGCTAAGTTTTATCTTTGCCCTCCAACGCTACCGTCCATCGCCCTTCTACGCCTTCGATGAGGTCGATATGTTCCTAGATGGGGCGAATGTGGAACGCCTCTCGAAGATGATTCGCAAACAAGCCAATCAAGCCCAGTTTCTAGTCGTGAGTCTGCGTCGTCCGATGATTGAAGCGGCCGACAGGACGATCGGGGTGACGCAAGCACGGGGAGCTTATACTCAGGTATTGGGCATCAATCTCAAGACTTCGGCTTAAAGGCTGATGAGCTAGGAGAATCAGAAATCCTTTTGTGCTGGGTGTTAATAGTCGGACTGAGTTTGGGTACAATAGCTGAGGTTGCTAATGACCTGCTAAGTTTGCGGTTAAGATCGACTAAACTAGAAATATCACCACCTATTAATATGGCAATGGTTAAAGATAGTGAAAAATCATAAACCTTGGCGCAATGCTCCGTTGCAGGAAGCCGTTTTTGAAATCCGCTTTCCTTCCATCGCCGATTACGCACTTTTTGCTGGAGGCATGGCAATTTCTCAGAAGGGAGACTTTCCTACAACTCTAAAGCTTCATGCCGATCTTCCTGAGATGATTGAATTGGCAGGGTTAGTTAAGCATCGTTTCATATCAGAAGATGAATCTTTATTGTTTCAAACTGGGTCTGATGTACTTAGTATTAACTCTATTAGATATAACGGCTTTTCTAATTTTTTAGATAGTATTCAAAAAATATTAATCGGATCCGAAAATTTCATTAACATATCAAGCTTTACTAGGTTAGGTTTACGTTATATTAATAAATTCTCTAATGTTGAAGATCCATCAACAGTTTTAAACATCAATCTTCCCTTTAATAATATGGATGTTTCTAAAACTCAACTACTTCAGATTCAAGAAATAAATAAAATCAATGATGAAGGAATGTTGCAGGCAATAAATATACAATTTCCGGCAGCACCAAAAGACTTAATATTAGATTTAGATGTATCTCTTAATTTGCCACAGCAATCATGGGATGTTAATAAAATTTCAAGTTGGGCAGATAAAGCACATGATATTATTTGGGATAAATTCCAAACACTGATTTCCGATCGTGAAAAAGAGGTGAGAATATGACATTTAGTACAGAAATAAAATCAAATGATGTCTTTCCATTATCAGCTACAGGACAAGGTAACAAAGCTTATACTAGTAGCTTTTACTATAGATTTCCGGTACAGGTAGGTGTCGTAGTTGCTGCAACTATTATCAACTTAAACTCCGCTGTGACTTTACATCCTCAACCAATTAATCATAGTTCTGCTACAACACTGGAGAAACAGTCTTCTCGTATTGCTCGAACTATCATTGATGCCCAGTATCAAGCTGCGCATATCCAAGTGATAGAGCAAATGCAGATCGAACACCTAGAACCCTTGAATACAGAAGATGATTTTCTGGCTGCTGCGGTTGAAATAACCAAGCGGAAATAGAATGTTGCGGTTGTGTCTGGATCTGAATATTTGGGTTGCTGCTCTACTTGCAGATCGCAAAGGGCGAACGAATACAGGCTCTCAGTATTTGGTTGAAATCGTCAGAAGTGGTTCTTCGCCTGTCGGGGTAGTCAATCTTATTATTTCCTTGGGAATGCTCGATGAACTGAAATCGGTGATTGTCGAGTATCTAGGTTTAAGCATCGAAACAGCCGATGCATATGTATCTGCGATCGAAGAATATGCAAAACTGGGGGCACAATTAACTCTAGGTGGAACTGGGGTAATTGGGATCAGAGACACAGAGGACGCTCATGTCTTAGAAACCGCAATTGCTGGCAGAGCAGATTTTTTGGTTACAGCTAATTTCAAAGATTTTATAGTCAATCGAGATACTAAAATAGAGATTCCCGATCGTCATGCTATTTACTATTCATCAGCCCACAGCCTCCAAATCGTCCATCCCTATCTAATGCTAGAGTGGATTAGAGGAGGAGATATGCCCAAAATATCACCCCAATATCCTCTCTAGTTCTAAGTTAAACCTCTGGGAGATCGATCTTAGTATTTCAGGAGCTGGAACATTAGCAAGCTCCCTCGGCTCTAGCTTGTGCATCCCACCACCATATACTCTCCCCTCATCAATCATCACCTTCTCAGTAATCGAATTCAACGCTTCAAAGAATATTGCTACCATTTCTGAATCTTTGGCGATAACCGCCGCCACTTCCGGCTTTGGATAAAGAATTAGCAACGATCGCTTGTGAATGATTTAGAATAAATCGAAACGACTTCTTACCATTCTTGTTAGATCTACCCATATATGTACAGTAGAAATGACTCTCAGCCCGATTTTCTTGAGCATACCAAAGCTTGCGACTCTTGCACAAATATCGATTGGCAACTCCAGTTCTAATTCCTATCTGAAGATATGCGTACAACTCAGGATATAACTGTTTAACTTCACTAATAGCTAACTTACAATCGAGGACGAACAACTGAGGATCGATCTCTGGATAGCCTAAATCATCAGACTCTACTTCTATCCCAGAAAGATGTCGCGGACTTGGTAAGATCGGTTTGAATTGAGATATTGGCAAACCCTTACTTTCAATATCGCTTTTCGTTAAAATAAAATACTTATTATCACCCGTTGCAATACCACGTTTAACTGAGAAAAAATCACTTAGTCTCGGAGTAATTAAAACTTCCCGTTCATTGCTTACCGGAAATCGTGACCACTTATTTTCATTTTCCAATGTGCCTGCACTGAACATTTTCTCATGTGCGGGAGATTCGATTGAACCACCATAAGTAAACTTGACTTGATGATTTAGATCTGGCTTCTTATTCTGAAACCATACAACAGCAGAAGAAACCAAAGCATCATCAAATTGAGCATCTTTGGGATCGAATCGATGAATTTGCAAAAGGCTTACTTCATTCAGCAGATATTCCTTGACAGCTCGACCATAATTTACATCCATAAATTCACTCGGTATCAACCATACAGCAATACCATTCGATCGCATCCACCGATGAGATAATGCCATAAAATAGCAGTACAAGCCAGCCAAACCAGATAATTTCATATGAGCAGCAGCAATTGCCTCTACATGCAATCTTTCTTTTTGCCCATTGATATGATGGTGGCGAACGTATGGTGGATTGCAAATAATTAAATTAAATTTTTCACTCTCATTTAGTGGTGAAGGTACCTTTGTAAAATCATTTAGCTGATAATCTAAAATACTTTTCGACCATAGAGCGAGAGCAGGTTTTCCGTAATGCTCATCTATTTCATATCCAGTGGCAGATTCAATACATGTAGACGAACAAACATTATTATTTAGCGCACTGAAGAAAGCACCAGTACCAATTGCTGGATCGAGAAAGCGAATTTTCTCACCCGTTGGCATTAGCTTTAAAGCATTCCGCAGAATATCATTAGCCAGGATCGTTGGGGTCGAAAACTGCCCCAAAATATTGCGTTGTTCTTGGGTTTTTAGTAGATAGATTTCTCGCTGAATAATCTGCCTTTGAGCTTCTATTTCCTCGATACATATCATACTCAAAACCCAAATTGTGCTAAATCTTCAATCCGATGCTCCCAAACCAAATCGATACCTTCAGCCGCTTCATACCCCAAGTAACCAGAATCAAAATAGCCACAGAGAAATAAGTCAAATGCGATCTGATTACCGTAGGTTTTACGAAGCTGTTGGATCTTAACAGCCTCTTCCTTTCTCCGCTTATTTGTATTGGTAAAGTCTCCCGCCGACTTTGCCTCAAATAGTGCCGGAAAATCACCCCGCTGGGCATTCTTTCTCATAATTACCGCATCAACCGGAATATTAACTTTCTTACCACCATCCATCGTAATCGGAACATTAAAACGAAATGAAAATGTTCCCGCTGGCATAGTCAGAAAATCTTTAGCATCACCAAGAACAAGCTCACGATAACCCCTTGCTTCCAGCCATGACTTAATTGCTGCAAGTTGGCGTTTTTCCTGAGCATTCCGAATGATGGGATTAGCGACGGCACCACACAATCGATCGGCTACAATTATTGATGCCCGATGAACCTCTTCTGTTGTACCATTGTCGCTGCGCTGCTTCCATACAAAAATATCTGGATCTGCCATTCGCTCGATAATATCGCCGATTCGATTTAATTGTTCCAACAGTTCCGCAGCCTTCATCATTGGTGGAATGCGCTGCTCATCTTCCATACTTTTGACAAGATTAGGCGAAACACCCGCCAGCCCAATCAACCGATCTCGCGCAATCGGTGGACATGTAGCCATTCTCAGCATTGGCAACACCGAAGGATTTGCCTGCAATGTTTCAGGACGAATATTCGTCAAATTTTCAGTGAGCAGTAGTGCCTTTTCAACACGTTTAGTGGTTTCGATCCGAGTTTCCCTAAATGCATTGGGCGCGAAAACCATAAACCATTCATTGTAAAAATCGACAGATCTGGCAACATCAGCTTTCCACAAATCTACCTTATCGCGATTGACTCCCACTAGTTACAGCGGTTTGCGGGTTGATGGGGTACATCGATCTTCAAAAGCCTGATTTGGGAAGAGGTACAGAATTTCAAGTGTCCCCTATGTTCCTGAGAACCGCTGTACTCCTCAAGCTAAATCGACCGCTTTTGATTTGAGCTTACCATTTCCAGATCATCTTTGTGTCACTCTACTGTCGATCGATAATGAACAGATCGCAAACTCACCGATATTAGCACTAGATTAACCGGAATTGGAGACTCGATCGCATCCACTAAAGCCGCCCTAGTCATCCTCGACAAAGAACTATCGATCGAAACTATACCCTCCAATTTTACATAGTCTAATCCACGTCTGTTTAGATCTGGATCGGACTAATTCCCACCACCGATCGATCTAGCCGGAGGAAGCAACTAGCTAAATATATTAGCCAACTGAGATTTTTTCTTCCTCGCGATCGTTCTGAAGCTCTAGACAATAACCCGCACCATAGATCGTCTTGATATATTTGGGGCGACGCGGATCGGGTTCCATCTTGGTGCGGAGGTGGCGAATGTGGACGCGAATTGTTTCAATATCATCATCTGGATCGTACCCCCAGACCTCTTTGAGAATCTCACTAGGCGACACTGTTTGCCCGTGTCGTTGGAGTAAACAGTGCAACAGTTCAAATTCGAGGTGAGTCAGCTTGATCGTGGTTTGTCGCCAAATTGCTTCAAATCTTTCTGGGACTAGGGTAAGTTCGCCATAGTTGAGAATTTCGCTGTGTTTTGCGGCTTGGGGAATCCGATCCGTCCGGCGGAGGAGGGCGCGGACACGCGCCAGCAGCTCTTCGATTTCAAATGGTTTGGTGAGATAGTCATCCGCACCAGCATTGAACCCTTCAACCTTATTCTGGGTTTGGCTCAGAGCCGTCAGCATCAGTACGGGAATATCCGAGGTGCGATCGTCGCGGCGTAATCGTTGGCAAACTGTATAACCATCAACTTTTGGCAGCATCAAATCTAACACGATCAGATCTGGTTGGATTTGGATCGCCATTGCCTGACCTTGAATCCCGTCAGGTGATTGGTTGACCTCATATCCAGCCATTTCGAGGTTAATACAGACTATTTCAGCGATCGCTGCATCATCATCGACGACTAGTATTCGAGGCATTTCGAGTATTTTTGTGTAAATGTATGAAAAGTTTTTAAAAAAATTTAGCGAAAAAAAGCTTTCTGTTAAAGATTATACGCAACTGGATCGAGTCAAGCGAGTTTTTTTTGATATTTCGCAATTTTAGGTAATAGTGACTAGTAGATAGTGGATAGTAAATAGTTGAGGATTAGGTGCACACAATTTTTCTCGACTGCTCCATCGCCCTTTGACAAGCTCAGTAATCTATGACAACCCTTCCCCCTAAAGAACCAACTTGGCTGACTGTATTCCGGCTCCTGCGTTGGGATAAGCCCGCAGGTAGGTTAATTTTGATGATTCCCGCTCTGTGGGGATTGTGCCTAGCTGCCAAAGGGCATCCACCGCTCCCACTATTGGGCGTGATTATTTTAGGTACTTTGGCGACTAGTGCGGCGGGGTGTGTCGTCAACGATTTGTGGGATCGGAATATCGACCCGAATGTAGAGCGTACCAAAAATCGTCCCCTGGCGGCGAGGTCGCTATCGATCGCGACTGGCATCGGCGTGTTAATTGTCTCGCTGATTTGTGCGGCGATTTTGGCTCTATATCTCAATCCGTTGACTTTCTGGCTGTGTGTGGCCGCCGTTCCGGTGATTTTGCTATATCCTGGGGCAAAGCGGGTGTTTCCCGTTCCACAATTGGTACTATCGATCGCCTGGGGATTTGCGGTGTTGATTAGCTGGTCGATGGTGACGGCGAGTATTGCTACTCCGACTTGGTATTTGTGGGGAGCGACGATTTTTTGGACGTTGGGATTTGATACTGTGTATGCGATGTCCGATCGCGATGACGATCGCCGGATTGGAGTCAATTCCAGTGCGCTATTTTTTGGTAAATACGTGGCAGAAGTAACTGCACTCTGTTATGCCGTGACGGTGGGTTTACTGGGCTACATGGGTCAAATTATGAGCTTGGGGTCGATCTTTTGGCTGACACTGGGAATGGCTGCTGGGGCTTGGCTGTGGCAATATCTCCGGCTCAAGAAACCGACAATTCCGCCCGCTTTTTATCCCCAAATGTTTCGCGAAAATGTCTGGATTGGTTTTGGGTTACTCTTGGGTATGTTTTTTGGAATTAGACAATAATTTCAGGTATCCTCACAATTTCCTCAAGTTTATATGTTTAAATAAACTTGCGACTAAACCGACTGGGACAAAATGGTGTGGATCTACTGGCTGATAATGCTGTTAATCTAAGATTGATTCTTATGTGCAGCAAATATCTGAGATTATGTCACAATCGCTTCAAGATCTACTTACAGCCGTTGCTGCTGGAGCAATTACACCCGATCGAGCATTAGTAAAAATCCAGTCATTAGGATACCAATCGATCGATGAATTTGCCAAGATCGATTTGTCGCGTCAACGGCGGACGGGTTTCCCTGAAGTAATTTGGGGTTTGGGTAAAACCCCAGCGCAAATTATCAAAATCATCCAAGTCATGCGCCAACAACAGTCGGTAGTGATGGCGACGCGGATTACGCCTACCGTTTTTGCCGAACTTCACCAACACATTCCCGATCTGATCTATTACGAAATGGCGCAAATTTGCGCTCTGGCACCACTGCAAGTCACACCGATACATCCAGGTAAGATTACCATTCTCACGGCAGGTACAGCCGATTTACCCGTGGCTGAGGAAGCAGCTTGTACTGCTAGTCTGTGCGGTTTTGAGGTGAAGCGGTTATGGGATGTTGGGGTGGCGGGGATCGATCGGCTGTTGAGCAATCGTCAGATTATCGATGATGCCGATGTGTTAATTGTGGTGGCGGGGATGGAGGGAGCTTTACCTAGTGTGGTGGCTGGTTTGGCTGATTGTCCGACGATCGCTGTGCCGACTAGTATTGGCTATGGGGCTAGTTTTGGCGGGATTGCACCATTATTAACGATGCTCAATTGTTGCGCGGCGGGGGTGGGGGTTGTCAATATCGATAATGGCTTTGGTGCTGCTATTTTAGCAGGTCAGATTTTGCGATCGGCTGCCAGGATCGCGCGGATTCCTGCGGTTGAATCTTAGGCTTTACTTGTGCGATCGCATCGGCAAACGATGAGAATTTGTGGGTGGCAATTTTCCTAGTGTGGACAGAACCCGGATCTGGGGGTACCGACCCCCAGACCCCCCGTTGAGAGGCGGAACGCCGCCCCTCAAACTCCCCTGCGTAAGGTTCGATTTGTGTGGAGCGGAGTGCGGCGTTCGCTCCACCCTAAATTTTAGTTGGAGGTTAACCTGAATCTTCGGAGTTATTGCTTGTACGATCGCATCGGCAGCGGCTCGCTGTCAACTGTCAACTGTCAACTGTCAACTGTTTAAACCTAACCCTGATGCACTAATAACGTAAAATTAAACACACTTCCCTTTCCAGGGGGAGATTCGACCCAAATTTGACCGTAATGAGCGCGAACGATTTGCTGACAGACGGCTAAACCGATGCCGTAGCCGGATTGTAGTAGATCGCGATCGAGTCGATGCCGATCTTGGAAGATGCGTTTTTGATTTTCTTCAGGGATGCCTAAACCGTTATCGGCGATGCTCACTTGGATGGTTTGAGCGGTGCGATGTAGGGCACTGATATGGATGCGACCGCGATCGGGTGTATATTTGATGGCATTGTCTAATAGATTTGTGAGCACCTGATGCAGTTTGTCTAGATCGCCATAGACAGATGGGATATCTTGAGGGATGTCAGTGGTAATCGCTTGAGATTTGGTTTGAGATTGAGAATCTAGTTGAGCAATTACGCCGGAAATTAGGTGAGTGAGATCGATTTTTTGGGGACGAAGCTCGCATTCGGTAGTAGTCGATCGCGGTTGGAGAATATCAGTTACTAATCGATCGATCGATTGGAGTTGAGTCCGTGCGCGTTCGATCAGTTTAGCGATCGTTTCTGGAGCTAGAGAGTTGGCACGATAATCCTGCGGATTGTGGACGATTTCTAGAGTTCCTAAGGCTAGAGCGGCTGCTGTAAGAGGATTTCGGAGATCGTGCGCCAATACGGACATCGCTCGATCTTGCAACTTTAATCGATCGAGTAACTCTTGATTTTCTTGTTTGAGTGTGAAAACTTCATCAGTGAGTTTAATCAATTTACTCACATACTCGATCGACTCACTTAATAGTAGCTGCTCGGTGGGCGGACGATCTGAATTTCCATTACCATAATTATTTGACGCGTCCTCTCCAGAAACTAGCTCTTCTTGCCAACGCTCCCACCAATTATCGATTTGATCGCCCAAGTTGCTACCCGCTAAAATCTGACGGGGGACGGGATAGAGCTTGAGTAGTGCTGGCGTGGCAATTACCCGATAGTGTTCGGCTAAATCGGGCTGTTTGCCGACATCGATGACTTGTAGCTCGAAAGAATGTTCGGCTTTGAGCACCGCTAGCTTGTCACGGATTTCTTGATTGTGGATGTGACTAGTCGCACGCTCATCAAGGAACAGCAATAGCTGTAGCGATCTTGGCGGATTACTGGCTGGATAGCGATCGATTGACATTCATTCTCGTTGGCGTACCTCGACTCCGCTCTACACAAGCAACATCTACTGCACAATCGACAGCTCAGTTGGGTAGTAAGAATCTTTAGATTTAATTAAATCTAAGTATGAACTCTCTTTGCGTTTTGTTAACAAAAAATTAATATTAGTTAAAAAATCGTCACGATTCCCGTTCAGGGAGGCTACGCCAACGGGTGACGCAGAGGGCGCGGAGAGGGGGTTAGTGGGTTTAACCAAGAATAAATAACAAGTAACAAATAAAAGAGGATGCAAAGCTTAAAATAAGATTAACGGTAGTGTCTTGCTATCTACCATTTCCTGTTCCCACATGCTATCCCTATGAGTACTCCGCTCGGTTATGTTGCGTTAGTCTTACACGCTCATCTCCCCTTTGTTCGCCATCCTGAAAGCGATTTCGTGCTTGAAGAAGAGTGGCTATATGAAGCCATTACCGAAACATACATTCCCCTACTCCACGTTTTTGAGGGATTAAAACGGGATGGGATCGATTTCAAAATTACCATGAGTATGACTCCGCCGTTGGTGTCGATGCTGCGCGATCCCTTGCTCCAAGAGCGATATGACGAACATCTCGCCAAATTGGAAGAATTAGCCCAAAAAGAGATCGACAGCAACGAACACAATGGGCATATTAAGTATTTAGCAGAGTATTATGTCAAAGAATTTGCCGCCATTCGCAAAACTTGGGAACGACACGATCGAGATTTGATCGGGGCTTTCAAGGGATTTCTCGACAGTAATAACCTCGAAATCATTACCTGTGGTGCGACTCACGGTTATTTACCGTTGATGAAAATGTACCCCGAAGCAGTATGGGCACAAATTCGCGTCGCGTGCGAACATTATGAAGAAAATTTTGGTCGCGCTCCCAAAGGGATTTGGTTGCCAGAATGTGCCTACTATGAAGGCTTGGAGCGGATGCTGGCGGATGCTGGGTTGCGCTATTTCTTGATGGATGGACACGGGATTATGTATGCGCGTCCTCGTCCGCGATTTGGCAACTACGCGCCGATCTTTACCGAAACAGGGGTAGCCGCATTCGGACGAGATCAGGAGTCTTCTCAGCAAGTGTGGTCGTCGATGGTGGGATATCCTGGCGCACCAGAGTATCGGGAATTTTATAAGGATTTAGGTTGGGATGCTGATTACGACTATATCAAGCCGTACATCATGCCCAATGGTCAACGGAAAAATATTGGGATCAAATATCACAAGATTACCTCGAAAACTGGTGGTGAGAAAGCTCTCTACGATCCATATTGGGCGAAAGAAAAGGCAGCGGATCACGCTCAGAATTTCATGTTCAATCGCCAGCAACAGGTGACTAATGTCGCGGGGATGATGCCACGTCCGCCGCTGATTGTCTCGCCTTATGATGCCGAATTATTCGGTCACTGGTGGTATGAAGGGCCTTGGTTCATCGATTTCTTTTTCCGCAAATCTTGGCACGATCAACAAACCTATCAGATGACTCACTTGGCGGACTATCTCCGCGCTCAACCTACCCAGCAAGTGTGTCGCCCATCCCAATCTAGTTGGGGGTATAAAGGTTTTCACGAGTACTGGTTGAATGAAACTAATGCTTGGGTTTATCCTCACCTCCATAAAGGTGCCGAACGGATGATCGAATTGGCGCGGATGGAGCCAGAGGATGAATTGCAATGGCGCGCGCTCAACCAAGCTGCACGAGAATTACTCTTGGCGCAATCTTCCGACTGGGCATTTATCATGCGGACTGGGACGATGGTACCATATGCGATTCGCCGCACTCGATCGCACCTCGTCCGCTTCCACAAACTTTATGACGAACTAAAAGATCGGAAAGTCGATAGTGGCTGGCTGGAAAAAGTCGAAACGATGGACAATATTTTTCCCAGTATTAATTATCGGGCTTATCGGCCACTATAGACCCAAAAATATCGCCCCCGATTTCTTGAAGAAATTGGGGGCGATTTAGTCCAATCAGGGATTAATCACACCTGAAAAAAGACCCAGAAGGATTAAAGTTAAAGGTAATAAAATTAATATACCATTGATAGTCGTACCGATCGATGGCGTGATATTTTCGGGTGGATTTAGTTCGGATGCGTGGCTAGTACTACTCGTTCTCATGTTTTAGGAGATTGGATAACTAAGTGATGTTCTATTCTTGATCGAGCCAGCATAATTTACATCACTCGATCGAAATATTGTTAATCTAGAAGTAGTCAGCCAAAATGAATATCTATTCCCACTGTTAAGGATGCGGTAATTAGAGTAATTAGATCTTCACTATTTATCGATCTAGCAACAACCAAGCTAAATAACGTCAATGTCTCTGACCGGAGATACTCCGCCAACGAGTTAAAGATATTTACTTGGTGCTATTACCGCCAGCGATTGTGTCCGATCTCAAATATCCCAAAATAACCTATGAGTAAGACTCGATCGGTTAGACTGCTAGGTATTCTAGCACCACTACTGCTATATCAGACTAGCTGCGATCGCCCCAACAAAGCCTCTCAAAACCAGCATCGCCAAGGTATCCTTCGAGTCTGGGCACATTCAGGTCAAGCAGCCGAACGGGCGGTGCTAGAGCAACAAATTAAGCGGTTCAACAATGCTCAGAACGCCACTACAGTGCGACTGACTTTTATACCATAGCTGAAATGACCTAGACTCGTTCTGAATTTGGAATTGCTGCTCCAACGATACCCACAGCTAGAACAGGATTTTCCCCAGGAGGAGCTGATGCTCGTGGGGTTACGTCCAGAAGCTTTTACTGTTGCCCACACTGACACCGATAACTCAATTTTAGTTGAAGTGAAAACTATCGAAGCACTGGGTCATGAGATGATTATCTATGCCACAGCCCCAATTGATAAAATTGACACAGACGAGGATCGCTCTGGTGAATTGGCGAGAAATACCGATCGTTAGGATAGTTCGATTTTAACTGCTCGCGTTGCTTCATCACAGACGATTCAAGTAGGTCATCAGCTAACTTTAAGTGTCGATCTCGAAGTGTCGATCTCGATCGGTTATATTTATTTGCGATCGATGGCGAACGTATCCAATAGACTTCCTGCGAAAGTCAGGCTCTAGGCTTTAGGCTTTAGGGGAAACTATAGATGAAAACAATACTAAAAAAGATGATGTTTTTACTTTCGCAATAGGTCTATTCGATCGAGTAAGTTATGATGTAGATGTCAGTAAAACCAGCAGTAAGTCAAGGTTAGGGTTGCGATCGTCAATGGCAACCCAAATCGCAAATGCTCCCAAAATGTTAATGCCGAACCGGACTTGTTGACTGCTTCTGCTACGATCGGATTTGCCACTAATGTTCAAATTGGTAGAAATCATCGACGGAGCAAAATAGTTCTTCTACACTAGGCATAAGGCAATCCAGGTTAGTTGGTGCTTTCAGACTACCTTTGTTGCTTCTTTGCTTATCCCGAATTCACATTAATCCAGATCTGATGATCGCAACTACCAAACCGACTATTAATGCTTTGTGTCAACCCACCTCAGCCGCTTGGCTGGAACAAGCTTTGGGGAATGTCGATACCATCTTGCTCGATCACTCTCACTGTGAGCGCAAAGCAGCAGGAACCGCTGTAAATATGATGTTCCGCTATCCATCCAGCCAGAAACTAGTTCGTCAATTAACGGCAATTGCACGAGAAGAGTTAGAGCATTTCGAGCAAGTCAATCAGATTCTCGAACAGCGCGGTATTCCCCTCGCACCGCTGAATGCGCCACCTTATGGGAAGGGATTGATGAGTCAGATCCGCACTCAAGAACCGCACCGAAGGTTAGATTCACTGTTAATTTGCGGATTGATTGAAGCGCGTTCTCACGAGCGACTGGGATTGCTCGGTACCCATCTCCCCGATCCGAAATTAGCCGCATTCTACCTCAGTTTGATGGCATCAGAAGCCCGTCATTTTGGTATCTATTGGTTACTTGCAGATACTTATTACGATCGATCGATCGTCCAATCCCGTCTCGCCGAACTCGCGATCGTCGAAAGTGAGTTACTCTCTACACTCTATCCCGAACCAAGAATTCACAGTTAAGTTCAGGAATAAGGACTAAGTAGATGAAAAGCATAACTAATGATTAATCCAAGTGATGCAGAGATAATCACTGTAAACGTGATGACTATCCCGATGACTCGATCGCGAAAGTTTTCTTTGACTTGGCGAACCCCGATCGCATGGGCAATCCGTCCGATCGTTAGGGCACTACCTAAAAGGTGAATCAAAAGGTTTATCCGTGTCTGGGCTTCTAGAAAGTAGAGCAATAAGAGTGAAAGCGGGACATATTCTGCGAAGTTTGCATGAACGCGAATGGCTCTTGCCAGCAGGGGCTGATCTCCGTCGCCGATCGCTACACGGAGCTGCCTTCTGAGCAGAAGTGTGCGGATACTCAGTGCTACGAACATCAGACCGAGAATGGCTGCATAAATGGAGGTTGTCAGCCTAAATTTATTCAGGAAGGGGTAGGGTGTTCTAGCTCGGATCGTCTGTGATTTATAACTGTCAGCAACAGCATTAAGGCTTAAATTACAGTTTTGTCAAAACATCGGCATGGTTCATCTATTCATCTTGTGAGATTGTCAACGGGAGGATCGATCCTGCTCGATTGCCTGACGTTTTACAGCCTGCTCGATCGCCCCAATCGCCTCGTCACACCAAGCGACCCACTCTTCTTGATACCGAATGCCGCGCCGAATGACTAAGTGCATATAAATATCTTTCAGGTTTAGCGAATCAAGATGCTGGGAAAAATGCTCATCTAATTTCTTGACGTGCTGTACCATCTCAACGTGTAGCTGTCGCCGTCGCTCAATTTCGCGGAGAACCACTTGAGATGGAACGAGATGACCTGCCAATCCCATCACGCCTAAATCTTCACGAATGGCAGCGGGTTCACAAGGCTTTGTTAACCAATCGAGTAGTTCTTGATGTCCCTGCTCAGTGATGGAATAAATCTTTTTATCGAGTCGTCCTGGTTGGGGAATCGCCTCGTAGCTCACGCTGCCCTGCTGTTCTAGCTTCGTGAGTTCAGCATAAACTTGCTGCTGACTTGCTTTCCAGAAACAACTGCCAAACCCCTCGGCAAACTCTTTCGCCACGTCGTAGCCGCTCAGAGGCTGACGAGACAGGAATGCCAGGATTGTGTGCTTGAGTGCCATAGCCAAAAACTTACTTGACAAATCTGATACCTCGATTATAACATAGTCATGTGTTCAATTTTTTGAATACATGAATTTGAATACATGACTATGTATCTAACAAAAATATGGCGCGGGTGGCTGTCGCCTTGCTGATGAATCCCGATCGAGTCGTCTGTTCCCCTCAAAGTTGGCAAATCCACAATCTAAGGATTAATCTGATGAAACTATATAGTGTGCCGCTTTCACCCTTTGCCGCGCGTGTCCGTTTATCCATCTATCGCAAGGATCTACCGATTGAGATCGTCCCACCACCCGCAGGCGGCATCAAAAGTGACATGTATTTAGCTCTGAACCCGATGGGTCAGATTCCGACGCTGGTGCTGGACTCTGGAGTGGCAGTTCCAGAATCGGCAACGATCTTGGAATATCTAGAAGATGTCTTTCCAGTACCATCTTTACGTCCGTTCGATCCGCTGGAGTTGGCTCATGCCCGTTTGTTCCTCCGCATCCCAGATTTTCACATTCGACCCTCCATCTTTACTTTAAGAGGGTTGCGAGATCCAGCTAACCGTAACAAGGAAGTGGTAAAAACAGAATTTGAAGTTATCGATCGGGGATTGTCCTATATCGAACATTATCTGAGCGGCGATCCCTGGGCTGTGGGCGATCGACCGTCGATCGCTGATTGTGCGCTCGTGCCCGTAATCAATATAGTCAGTTTGATGGTGTCGATTTTCGGGCAGCCGGATCTCATCGGTAAATATAAAAAGCTCGATCTTTATTGGCAAGCGGCAAAGACCGATGAAATTAATGCCAAAGTAATTGCCGAACAACTAGCAGCCTTGTAGAACGCCTGGGAGTCTACATCCGAACAGCAGATCGACCAAAAATTATTACAAAAAGGTATGAACGATATCGATCGAAAAGCGAAATGGCGATCGCCCCAGTGGGGCATAATGCTGGGTGTAGGTGGTCTGTTGATTGCTGGCGGTGGTGTAGCTTATCGGATGTGGCTTAGTCCGCCAGTGCCACAATCGATCGCGGTAGCTGCCAAGCCACTGGTGGAAACAGTCTCTGCGCTGGGACGATTGGAACCAGAAGGGACGACGATCCATGTATTTGCACCTACTGCCGCAGAAGGTGCGCGAGTGGAAAGCCTCAAAGTCATTCACGGTCGATCGATTCGGCAAGGGGACACGATCGCGGTTTTGGATACTTATGCACGTCGTCAGTCGGCGGTGCGATCGTCACAAGAAGAGCTAGGAGTTGCCCGATCGAAGTTAGCTCAAGTGGAAGCTGGAGCCAAACAGGGCGAGATTCAAGCGCAGCAGGCGACGATCGGCAGGTTTCAAGCCGAACGGGACACCCAGACAGCCGCCCAGCAAGCGACACTTGCCAGAGTAGTCGCAGAGACAAATACGCAAACCGCATCACAGCAGGCGACAGTAGCCAAAGTCATTGCCGAAACAGCGACCCAAATCGACGCACAGCAGGCAGCGATCGCCGAATCACAAGCAGGACTCGATAACGCGCAGTTGGAGTACAAACGCTATGAAACCTTGTATCAACAGGGTGTAGTTACGGCATCGATTCGGGATAGCAAACGGTTAACCGCCCAGACAGCCCAGCAAAAAGTCAATCAAGCTAAAGCTAATTTGAATCGGATTACCGATTCTGGCAAGCAGCAAATAAATGAAGCCAAAGCTAACTTACGTCGGATTCAAACATCGGGACAACAGCAAATTAATGAAGCCAAAGCTAATTTGCGAAAGATTGAAACATCGATGCAGCAACAGGTAAAGGAAAGTCAATTTACCCTCAATAAAATTGCCGAGGTGCGTCCGGTGGATGTCACAGTCGCTCGATCTCAGGTTGCTCAAGCCCAAGCGAATGTAGCTCAAGCCCAGGCAAATCTAGATGCGGCAATAGTGCGATCGCCCCAGGATGGAAAAGTCCTCAAAATCCATACTCGTGCTGGCGAACGTGTTGGGAATGACGGCATCATCAGTCTGGGACAAACCGATCGGATGGTAGCTGTAGCAGAAGTTTATGAATCAGATCTCAGCCGGATTCGATCGGGACAGAAGGCAACTGTTACTAGCAAGAACAACGCTTTCTCTGATGTGCTGCAAGGCAAAGTTGTCGAAGTTGGGCTAGAAATTAACAAAAAAGATGTCTTAAATACCGATCCAGCCGCCAAGTTTGATGCACGGGTGGTGGAGGTGAAAGTGTTGTTGGATGAAGCTGCTAGCCGTCGGGTGGCAGGTCTGACTAATTTGAGTATTCAAGTATCGATCGATGTCAAATCTTGAGGGAATATTATGGCGCAGATGATTCGGGACGAGACGGTCGATCGAGAGCAACAGCATAAGGTTGGCAAAAAGAAGAAACCGCTGTTTCTGTCATGGCTACAGTTACGCAAAGAACGGACGAAGCTGCTGGTGGCGATCGCGGGGATTAGCTTTGCCGATGTGCTGATGTTTCTGCAAATGGGCTTTCAGGGCGCATTATTTAGTAGCGCGGTGGAATTTCACCATAGCCTCAACGGTGAAATCGTGATGACGAGCAGTCGATCGCGCGCGTTGATTTCCCTCGACAGGTTTACCGAGCGGCGGCTGTATCAGGCAGCAGGTATAGCGGGTGTCGCCTCCGTCAGTCCGATCTATCTCAATGCCATTCAGTGGCGCAATCCCTACAACAAAGAGATCTGGAGTATTTACGCGATCGGCATCAACCCCGAACATCAGGTCTTGAATATCCCTGGTGTCGAAGCCAACCGTCAAAAACTGCGCGAACCGGATACCGCCCTATTCAATCAGGGTTCTCGCCAAGAATTTGGCCCGATCGCCCAACGGTTTGAGGCGGGAGAGTCAGTCATCACCGAAATTAATAACCGCCAAGTGCAGGTGCGGGGCTTGTTTAATCTCAGCCCGACTTTTGGGATCAATGCCTACCTCGTGACGAGCGATGTCAACTTTTTGCGGATGGATGCCAATCGTCAAGGTGGATTAATTGATGTGGGAGTAATTAAGCTCAAGCCTGGGGTAGATGTGCAGACGGTTTTAACCCAGATCCGATCGCGGTTGCCCGATGATGTCAAAGTGATGACCAGAGATGATTATGAAAAAGCGGAGGTTTCTTTTTGGAAGGCGAGTACGCCCGTTGGTTATACCTTCGATTTAGGTGTGGTCATCGCCTTTATTGTGGGTGCGGTAATTGTCTATCAGATTCTCTACAGCGATGTGACCGATCATTTGCCGGAATATGCCACGCTCAAGGCGATGGGATTTCGCGATCGCTATCTGCTCATCGTCGTTTTCCAAGAGTCGCTGATTCTGGCAGTGCTGGCGTTTATGCCAGGTGTGGCAATTGCATTGGGCATCTATCAGATTACTAATATTGCCACGAAGCTACCGATGGCGATGGATTTGGGTCGAGTTGCTTTCGTTTTTATCCTCACTGCCATCATGAGTGCTTCCTCTGCGGCAATCGCTGTGAGGAAGCTCCAAACTGCCGATCCTGCGGATATTTTTTAGGAGGTAAAGATGTCTCAATTGTCGTCAACATCTAACATGACAAATACTCAAGCTGCGATCGCCATTAATCGCTTGAATCATTACTACGGTCACGGTTCGCTCCAAAAACAGGTTTTATTCGACATCGATCTGCAAATCGATCGGGGCGAGATTATTATTATGACTGGGCCATCGGGTTCTGGTAAGACCACATTGTTAACGCTGATGGGGAGTTTGCGATCGGTTCAGAAAGGAAATCTGAACATTTTAGGTAATGAGTTAGCCAACGCTAGTAAAGAGCAGATGACTCTGATCCGTCGCGACATTGGTTATATTTTTCAAGCCCACAACCTATTGAACTTCCTCACCGCCTATCAAAATGTCGAGATGGCATTGGAAATTCATGATGTGACTGCGGCTGAAGCCGATTTTCGGATTCGACAGGTGTTGACAGCAGTAGGTCTAGACCACCGCCTGGACTACTATCCGAGCGACTTATCTGGCGGACAAAAACAACGGGTGGCGATCGCCCGTGCTTTGGTCAGTCAGCCTAAAATTATCTTAGCCGACGAACCAACAGCAGCATTAGATAAAAAATCGGGACGAGATGTAGTGGAAATTATGGAGAAGCTGGCGAAAGAACAGGGTTGTACGATTCTATTAGTGACCCATGACAACCGGATTCTCGATCTTGCCGATCGGATTATTTATATGGAAGATGGCTATTTGGTCGTTGGCGGAGCCTCGGCTTTTCCGAATCGTGGTGTGTAACAACTAAGGAATTTATGTTCAAACAATATCAAAATTATACGATCCGATCGTGGCAACCTAAAGATCGACTAGTTGCCGCAAAAGTCATCGAGATCGCTCTGGCTGAATATGGATTGGGGTGGGAGCCGACTGGTGCAGATCGCGATGTATTGGCAGTTGAGGACTATTATCTCGATCGCGGGGGTGAATTTTGGGTAGTTGAGGAACAGGGCGATCTGGTTGGTACGAGTGCTTATTATCCCTGCTCGATCGACACATCTGAGCTAGATCTTCGCGGCAAGAAGGCGGTAGAAATTCGGAAAATGTACTTGCACCCGAAAGCCAGAGGGCAAGGCTTAGGCAAGTATTTATTAGGGCAATTGGAACAAGCGATCGTCGATCGAGGTTATCGAGAGATTCGGATTGAAACCGCTAGTGTCCTCACAGCAGCCGTGAAACTATATGAGTCGAATGGTTATCAATCGATCGCCGAAGTAGAGACAGCTAGATGCGATCGAGCATATATTAAACAGTTGATAGTTGATAGTTGATAGTTGACAGCTCGCACTGAGCGTAGTCGTTGGCGTTAGCCTGCCGTAGGCATAGTGTTGATAGTTGACAGCGATTAGCCCGATATTCATATCCCCAACGTTTAAAGGAAGTCGGGGATCTTTTCAATGTTAACTATTTAGTCAATACTAATATACCCATCATCCCACCTGCGATCGGGTAATGAGTTGCATGACTAAACCCAGCCGTAATCCCTAATTTTACCTGTTCTGTACCATTAGGAAAACGGTCTAGACTAGGGTTGAGATAAGCATACTCAGCCATCATGCCCAATTCAGTTGCTTTGGGGACAACGATCGCATCTAGATACCATTGCTGAAAGCGACGAATTAAGTTAATATCGGGACGATGGAAGTCGAGAATTGCGATCTTAGCATCAGGTTTTAAAACTCGGTGTAACTCTGCTAAACATTTAGGAATATCTGTGACATTCCGCAAGCCATAACCCATTGTCGCTGCATCAAAATAATTATCTGCAAATGGTAAATCTAGTGCGTCGGCTTCTACCCAGTCAATTCGATCTAGTGGCGGATAAATATTAGCAATCCTGGCTGCGGCATTTTCTAGTTGCGCGGGGGCAAAATCAGCACCAATAACTGTACCCTTAGTTCCGACTTGTTTTGCCATCAGTTGGGTGATATCGCCACTACCACAACAGATATCTAAGCAAGTATCTCCAGGTGTAGCTCCACTCCAGGATACTGTCATCTGTTTCCATACCCAATGAATACCTAAGCTCAGATCGTTATTCATGCGATCGTATACTGGTGCAATTCGATTAAATATTGCTTGAATATCTGTGGATGTATAATTTGATTTAACTAGCATTAATAAGTATATATCACTAAAAATATTTTGCTCTAAATTCATTCATGTAGGGAGCCTCAGCGATCGGTTAATTTTCATGTAGGGTGTGTAGGCGAAAGCCGTAACGCACCATTACCCGCTCCTTGGGATCGATTTAGGATCGATCGAGAGATATTATTAACAACGTCTCCATCATTTATTGAAGTTAGCAGATTGGAAATCATACGCCAACTTCAGAAGTCGAAACTTCTACTTGTGCTAACTTTTCAGCATCCAGTCTACGCTTACGGGCATAGAGTTGAATTGTTGCAGCCATCAGCACTACCAATCCCACGATTACATAACCAGTTAAATCGGTAGGTAAACTATCTTTAAAGATTGCTAATAGGACGATCGCGACTAAAAATAGCGTCGGTAATTCATTAAGTCCCCGCAACTGTTGACTGCTCCATTTACACTCATCTACTGCAAGTTTTTTCATCAAACTTCTACAGTAGAAATGATAGCCGATTAATAAAGCTACCAACCCCAGTTTAATATGTAACCAACGTTGATGAATAATCTCCGGCTCTGTCGAAATAATCCCGATCGCCATCGCGATCGTCACCAACATTCCAGGCGTGGTAATAATACTATAGAGCCGCTTTTCCATGATTTGGTACTGCTCTTTGAGAATGCTTCGTGCAGGTTCGGGCTTCTCATTTGCCTCAACATGATAAATAAACAACCGCACTAGATAAAACAATCCTGCAAACCAAACTGTAAACCCGACAATATGAAAAGATTTAAACCACTGATATGCCATAAGAGAGGTGTTAGGTGTTAGGGAATAGTGATGGGATTTAACTTTCGACTTTTAACTTTTGCTTGGCAATAGCCGGAACAACTTTCAACTCGTCTTCATCTAGGTTAGGCAAAAAGGCTGACGGTTGCTACGGCGATCGAGATAAGCTTAATATTATGCAATATCAGTAGGAGTTAATGCACCCTTTGATTTGAGGCTCAGACTGGGTGGTTTGGTGCCTGGGAGGCTAGCTAAAATCCTGGGGATTGGTGGTAGATCTAGGCTTTACTCCCATCAATGCGATCGATTGCTACTAAATCGAGCATACCAGCCACGACAAGGCAGAGACTATTAGCAAATCCCCTTACAGGTTATGCGACTGGCTTAGTGACTGGTTTAGTGGGGGTTAGTGGTAGGACAATTTCACTACCTTTACAGATGCTGCTACTGGGAGAGACAATTAAGGTAGCAATTAACAATTTATTTCGCTTCACCCTACTACTAATTTCTATTTGTACTTTGATTCTGGAGGTAAGTCAGTTAACAGTCGATCGGTGATATCTCTGCTACGCTGAGTCCAAGAAGTTGAATTCCATCACTATTCACCATTGCCTAACATGTCTAGTCCCATCGTTGAAATACTTTCTGCTGATGAAATTCGGAGAACGATCGTCAGGTTAGCTTCAGAGATTAACGAACGCTGTCGAGATTTGTCGCAGATAGTGCTAGTCGGAATTCAAAAAAAAGGTGTTCCCCTCACCAGAATGTTAGCAAAACAGATGGAAGTATTGGAAGGGGTAAAAGTACCTGTCGCGACTCTAGATATTACCTTCTATCGTGACGATCTCGATCTAATTGCCGTAAGAACGCCAGGTAAAACCGAGATTCCGGTAGACTTGAGTGGTAAGACAGTAATTTTAGTAGATGATGTGATCTTTCAAGGTCGAACCATCCGCGCAGCAATGAATGCTATCAATGAGTATGGTAGACCTAAACACATTTTACTAGCAGTATTAATCGATCGAGGTCATCGACAAGTACCGATTCATCCCGATTTTGTCGGCAAGAGGCTACCTACTGCACGGGATGAACAGATCAAGGTCTATTTTCAAGATCCCGACGGTAGAGATGCTGTAGAATTGATTCGGGCAACAACTCTGGCATAGACTACTAAAGCTTCATTTTGTCGTTACTTTTACTCGACGATAACTAGCTACCTAGCATGGTAATAATGCCTTGCTGTCCGACTAAAACTTCCCGAATTAAACTCACAATTCCTACCCAGACAATCGGGGTAATATCCACTCCACCAATTGGCGGAATTAGCTTGCGAGAAGGAGCTAAAAAAGGTTCTGTAGGTGCAACAACAAGACTAAATGGTAACTTTTGGCTCTCTACCTGTGGATACCACGTTAGCACGATCCGAAAGATAAATAAGAATGTCATTACTACCAAGATCAGGCTGATAGCGATATTAATTAATTGAATGTTATTAGCAGTCATTTCGGTTTTGGATTTTGGATTGCTTACCCTGTTGGCGTAGCCTTGCCTTTGGCATTGCGTAGCCGTTGGCGTTAGCCTGCTAGGCACAGTGTGGATGTTGGATTTGCCATCGAGATCTAGAGGTTTTCGATCTCGATTGCACCAACTAAGATTACTTCTCTACGCAAAAACTCGATGTTGGAGTGAAGGCATTTGAGCGCGCGCACGATCTAGACGAGTAGGATTGATTTCGGCGATCGCGACTCCAGGTAGATCGCCAGCATCAGCTAAAATGACTCCCCAAGGATCGATAATCATTGCGTGTCCGTGAGTTTGGCGCATGGCATAGTGGGTACCAGTTTGAGCTGGAGCGATGACATAACAGCTATTTTCGATCGCGCGTGCTTGCAATAAAACTTGCCAGTGATCTTTGCCAGTGTATGCGGTAAAAGCGGCGGGAACAAACAACACATCGGCACCTAATTTTGACAGATGGCGGTACAACTCTGGAAACCGGACATCGTAGCAAACAGACATACCAATTCCGCCTAACTGGGGCGAGTGATAGACATCGGGGAGCTTTACCCCTGCCATGACAGTACTCGATTCATGATAAGTATTACCATCGGGAAGATCGACATCAAACAAATGCGCCTTCTCATATCTACTGAGTTCCTCACCGTTGGGGCCGACCAGTAGCGCGGTATTATAAACTTTACCCTCAGTGCCAACCGGAACGGGAAAGCCACCACCGACTAGGGTAATTTGAAATTTCTGGGCGGTTGTTTTGAGAAATTTCTCAGTTTGAGTAGCGATCGCTTCAGCATGACTGATTTTATTCTCTTCAGTACCTAAAAAAGCGAAATTTTCGGGCAGACTAATTAATTCAGCACCCCGACGAACGGCTAATTCGATTAATTCTTCAGCAGTAGCTAGATTTTTCGCTAGATCCGGCCGACTCGTCATTTGAATAGCAGCAGCGAGGTAGGATTTCATGTGGGAGAAAGTAGTAATATGAATAGATATTAGAGCGATTGACTAGCCACAATTGACTAGTCGGCAGAGCCTAGATTACTTTGGCAAATTTTAGTCCAAAGAACAGACCCATCGCAATCACGAACATAATCCCGATAAAACCTAAATAAGCGATCGCACCAGACATATATTTATCCTCCTTTAGAACTATTCTATTACTATTAAATCATTGACTGGAGCCTAGAGTACAGCAGGCAGCCGAATTAGAGATCCGATCTTTGCCTTCGACATCTACAATTTAAGTTAGGGATTAGGCTTTGAGGCTCTGAGGATCTAGAAATACCTCAATTACCTACTGTCTGCAATTAGATCCTACTTTACCCATCACCTCCGAAATTTATGGAATCGATCGTCGTCGATCTAGCTGAAAATACTTATGAAGTCTCGATTGCCTCTGGAAATCTAGATCGATTGGGGGAAAAATGTCGCGCTCTCCGATGGCAACGCAAAGACCATCAGTTCGGCTTGGGGGAAAAGATAATGGTGGTATCCAATCCAGCCGTATTCAAACTCTATGGAGCGCAGACGATCGCCGCACTGGAGCGATCGAACTTCCAGGTATCTTACTGTGAATTACCCGATGGCGAACGGTACAAAACACTCAAATCGATCGAAACCATCCACGATTTTGCCCTAGAGCATGGGCTAGATCGCTCCTCTACCCTAGTTGCTTTGGGTGGTGGCGTGATTGGGGATATGACGGGTTTTGCGGCGGCTACGTGGCTGCGGGGGATTAATGTCGTTCAGGTACCGACGACATTACTCGCGATGGTGGATTCCTCCATTGGTGGTAAAACTGGTGTCAATCATCCCCAAGGGAAAAATCTGATCGGTGCGTTTCATCAACCGCGTTTGGTGCTGACAGATCCGCAAGTTTTAGCAACATTGCCAGAGCGAGAATTTCGCGCGGGAATGGCAGAAGTCATCAAGTATGCGATTATCGGCGATCCTGAACTATTCGAGCTACTCGAAGGCGCAAGTGGACTAAAACAGGATGATGTCAATTCCGAACTCCTCGCTACTATTTTAACGCGATCGGCTAGAGCAAAGGCAGATGTGGTCAGTAAAGATGAGTATGAATTGACTGGGTTGCGGGCAACTCTCAATTATGGACACACGATCGGTCATGCGATCGAGAGTGTCACCAAGTATCAAGTCGTCAATCATGGCGAAGCTGTGGCGATGGGGATGGTAGCTGCGGGACAACTGGCTGTAAAATTGAACCTGTGGACAGCCGCCGCAGCCCACAGTCAGGATGCCGTCATTGCTAAAGCAGATTTAGCCATCAAGCTACCAGCAAAGATCGAGATCGCAGCGATAATTAAGACGCTAAAATCTGATAAAAAAGTCCTCGCGGGCAAAGGTGTATTTATTCTGCCTACCAAGATCGGTAACACCAAAAAGATCGCTTACGAAGTGTCAAATTTTACAAACGATCTAGTTTCAGATCCGTTAATCGAGCAAGTTTTAACCGCTATGTTGCCGATTGCAAGCAACTAGATTCCAGGTATTCTAAGTGAATCTAGGGTAATTTGTAATAATTGAATATTCACAGCCAACGCTAGCATCCATCTACCGTATCCACAGATCTTGAACTATCTCAACCGATTCACCAATTTTTCGGCACAGATCCCCGAAAACCTGCGATCTGCATGGCGGTGGTTGCCAGGCCCCATCGCGGCGGCGATGGCGATTGGATTAGTACAACTGGGTGCAACCGCGCCAGTCGAAGATTTTGCGTACAATCGGTTGACGGAACTGCGCGGGGAAAGAGCTTGGGACGAGCGAGTCGTTGTCGTCGAGATCGATGATGAGAGTGCTGCTAAATATAAAGACTTACCGCACGATCGATCTCACTATGCAAAATTAGTGAAAATTCTGACCAAGTACAACGCCAGCACGATTGCCTTCGAGCAGACTTTTAGCGATATCACACCCAATGATGATGAATTTATCAAAGCAATTAACAACCACAAAGCGGTAATTCTCGCCCAAAGTTGGGACGCCCAAAACAAACCAATTCTACCAACTCGGAGATTGAGAGCCTCGGCTCAAGCCATCGGACACATCGACAAAATTAAAAGTTACGATGGGGTGGTTCGGCAGATCCAAGCGTACAAAAATCGGGTGTATTCTCTATCCTGGATGGCAGTAGAAGGACACAATCTCAGCAACGATCCCGAAATCAAACGTCCGCCAAATGATGGTGATTTCTGGATTAATTGGCCCGGTAAAGTTGCTAACGCCAACCACTATTCATTAAGCACGCTCCTCGATCCCAAAGATGAGCGCGACAAGCAACTGCTCGAAAAGGCATTTAATAACAAAATCGTATTAGTTGGATTGACGGGAAATAATGCCAAGCGGATCGATACTCCATTCGATCGATCTGAAGGTGCGGCGAGTATCTATCTACATGCAGCAGTAGTCGATAATCTGCTCGAACGCGCTCAACTCCAGCTCGTGCCAGATCTCTGGCTGGCACTGGTGCTGCTGGGTGTTAGTCCACTGTTGAGCGACAGGCTCAGTCGGCTGACTCACGGGCAAAGACTGCTAGCACTACTCGGCTTGAGTAGTAGCTGGATCGCGATAGTCACAGTAGCTTTAGCCAATAATTATTGGCTGCCAGTCGCCACTCCGATTGGTCTCCTCCTACTGACTACTGTTGGTGTAGCTTATTGCGAACGACAATATACAGACTTTCTCGTCAAGCGCGAAATCGATCGGTTGTGGCAAACCCATCAAACCAATTTAGTCGCTCATCCACCCCGCTTTGGAGACAAGCTTTCTCCACCAATTCCAGTCGATAAAGTAGCAAAATTAGCCATCATTGCTGCTGAATTGGGACGCGCACAATCAGCTCAGACAGCGATCGCGCATAGCTTATCAATGGGGTTACTCGCGACTGAATTAGATGGTACAGTCTGGTTTTGTAATTCGGTTGCTTCTCAGCTATTAAGTATCAATGTCGGTGACAAAATCGAACACTGTCTGATTCCTAAGTGGTTGACTGCTCGTGAATGGTCAGATTATCTAAGCGATCTACATACTTATCAAAGTTTACCTGCCAAGGAAGTCAAGTATAAAGATAAATTCTTCACGCTTAGATTAGAAGCATTATTTAATTGGCAGGAGATCCAGCAAGAGATCGTTGATGGTAAGAAAATTGAAGAGATCGCCGTGATTTCAGGATTTTTATTAGTAATCGAAGATATCACAGTATCAAAGCAACTTCAGTCATTATTGCTCGAACGAGAACGCCACAGTCGTCAAGAGCTGACTAAAGAAAATATCGCTCTAGAAAAAGCCCGTCAAATGGCTGAATCTGCGGGCAAAATGAAGAGTGCATTTCTGGCAAATATGAGCCATGAAATTCGGACACCGATGAATGGAATTATTAGTTTTACTGAGCTATTGTTGGATACTAAGCTCAATGACGAGCAGCGCAGCTTCGTCGAGATCATTCGGGGTAGCTCTGATAATTTATTAAATATTATTAATGAAATTTTAGATTTTTCCAAAATTGAAGCTGGAGAAATGCAACTAGAAGAGATAAACTTCAACTTGACAGATGCGGTAGAACAAACGATCGAAGTATTAGCAAATAACGCTTACTCCAAAGGAATCGAGCTGAGTTGTCGGATCGAGCCAACAATTTTTAATAATTTACAAGGCGATCCGACGCGATTGAGTCAAATCCTGATTAACCTGATCGGTAATGCGATCAAATTTACCGATCGCGGTGGAGTATCGATCGATATTAGCGCGATCGCCACGATCGATCGACAGACAACGCTTTACTTCCAAGTCCAAGATACAGGCATCGGGATCGATCGAGATAGTCAAGACAAAATTTTTCAATCCTTTTCTCAAGCTGATTCCTCCACCACTCGTCAATATGGTGGTACGGGATTGGGCTTGGCAATCTCCAAGCGGTTGATCGAAATGATGGGTGGGGAAATTGGCGTAATTAGTGCCCCAGGTGCGGGTTCGATTTTCTGGTTTACCCTAACTTGCCGTCTTGCCATCACTCCAGAAATGAGCGACGAATTGTCACTCAGTAGCCAACTAGCCCAAACACTCCAAGGGCAACAGATCCTCATCGCTGGTAATTGGGATCACAGTCGCCACGCGATCGCCTCTGCGGCTGAACATTACGGTGCCACTGTCACCACGACAACCACTAGCACCGCAGCCATGAATCTCCTGCTAGCCGCCGCCGTCGTTGGTAGACCATTTCAGATGCTCATTACCGATCTCGCGTTCCCAGATAGCCCCAACACCACGCTCCCCGAACAAATCAGTCACTATCCCGAACTCAAAAATCTACGGATAATTGCCACGATCGCCTTCAACGAATACGATCGCGCATCCAAGCTCCAGCAGCAAGCGGCGATCTCTGAATACGCCTTCAAACCAGCCAAACCGCTCAATCTGCTCCATAAATGTATCGAAACGCCGCTCATTGCCATCCCCGATCGCAAATCATTTGCCAGTACTACAGATCCCCAACCCCCTCGGCAGCTCCCCCAGCTACCCAGTTCTAATTTACGAATTTTGGTAGCAGAAGACAATAAAGTCAATCAAAAAGTCGCCCTCAATCAGCTCAAAAATTTGGGCTACGCCGCCGATCTCGCCTGTGATGGCGAAGAAGTACTTGCCAAAATTGCCAGCCAAGATTACGACGCGATCTTGATGGATTGTCATATGCCTCGGCTCGATGGCTATGCCGCCACCAAAGAAATCCGAATGCGTGAAGGTAAAGTGCGGCATACAATTATCATCGCCCTCACCGCCAGTGCGATGAAAGAAGATCGCGAATTAGCCATGCTCGCAGGGATGGATGACTTTTTATCCAAACCCGTTCGCAAAGACGAGCTATCAGCCAAAATTGCCCACTGGATGCAGCAGCGATCGCCGAGCCAATCTCCTAGCGATACTCCATCAGAGCAGCTACGCCAACAAGTTCATCACTCCCCAGCCTAGTCTACACCATACCTAGATCGCGATCCGCTGGAATCTGCTGTAGACTGAGACTATTCCGATCGATCTGAGCCACTGGCATTATTTACGTCCGACGCGATCGAGAAATAGCCATATCGATCGAAAACATGTGCTATAGTAAAGACTGATTCGGCCCCGCGCGGTCGTAACGCCCAAACCTTGTCAGGACTGGAAGGTAGCAGCAACATGGGATGCTTATAACAGGCGTGGAATCCGAATCTTAAAAGTATTTGTCCAAGCTGCGTATTGCCGTAACCCGCTACACATCGGCAAACCGTACCCATCATTTCTAGCATTGAATTCGATCGAGCCTTTAAAATAGAAGCTAGATCGAAGATATTTATCATTACCTTAGAACTTAACTATGGCTGGTCTAGGCGATATCGTTCAAAAAGCATTTTATCTTGGTGTCGGACTGGCGACTGCGGCTGGAGAACAAGCTGGTGAGAAACTTTCAACCATCGGTGTTCAGGCTCAAAAACTCGCCGATGAAATGGTAGCTAAAGGTGAAATCACCACTGAGGAAGCCCGAAAACTGGTGGACGATATGATTAAGTCTGCCCAACAACAAAATTTAAACCAAGCTCCAACTGGCAATCCCGAACGCCCTCAAAAAAACACCGAGCCACGGCGGATTGAAATCGTCGCTGACGGCGAAACCAAATCGCCTGAAGATGTCAGCCAGATGCGGAAGCAGGTAGAAGCCCTGCAAGAAGAACTCAAACGGATGAAAAACTCCTAGACTTTGCCGCGCTCTTAGTTAGCGGAAAGTCCATTCAATAACACCCTCATCTTCTAGCTTATTTGCTGGAAATAGTTAGATGGGGGTATTTTAATAGCAAGAGTCACGTCCCTAGCCCCCTCAAAGGGATACCGTGTATGTATAATTCTGCTGGACTTCGTTTGGAGATCTGATTCCCCCTTTTTAAGGGGGAATTAAAATTAGAGTGAATCGGCAATTTGTTGGCATATGCGATCGAAGTCGTTCATTACGTCCTGATTGCTAAATCTGATAACTTTAATCTCATAACCTGCCAAAACTGCGCTCCTCTGTGTATCATAAGTCATTTCTTCCTCTGTATAATGTTGTTGCCCATCAAGCTCAATCGCTAATTTTACAGACGCACAATAAAAGTCCACAATGAATCTGTCGATTGGCTTTTGGCGCAGTATTCTCACTGGCAAATTGTGTAGATATTCTTCCCATAGTTTTCTCTCAGCGGGAGGAGGATTTTTCCGCATTTGTCGAGCAAGTTCGATGAGATTGTGGTTATACGGCAAGTGAAAAGTTGGCATCTTTTACATCTTCCTTGAGAAGCGAAATTGGTGTAAATCCCCCTAAATCCCCCTTTTTAAGGGGGACTAAGATCCGGATCTTAGCCCCCTTTTTAAGGGGGTTTGGGGGATTCAGATCTCCAAACGTAGCTATTAGACTACTCATAAAATTCTCTAGACGGTTTGTTGTAGCTCGGCGTATTGCCAATAGACTATCCCTGTATCTTCTCGATCGATTACAACCCCAAACCATTCTAATCGATCGAGATTTTCCGCTATTGCGTCTAGTTTCTTCTGGGTATTTTTCCCTGTGAATTGGTTGGCTATTTGCACCACCGTCCACTCGCCGCTACTGGTGCGTAAGAGGTCGCGGATGGCTGCGAGTTGAGCTTTTGGTAGTGTTGGCCATTTTTGCTGTTCGACAGGTGTTATGACGGTTTCTGGCTCGACATCGATACCTGTCAGGGCGATTTGGGTGGATTGAATTTGGGTGGGGGCTTGATATTCGGGGCGCAACCAGCGGATATGTCCATTCCGTTCTTCGGCGGCGCGTTCGGCGTTGAGGGCGACGAGGCGTTCGAGGATGGTTTCATCGATTTCAGCGGTGGGTTTGCCAGATAAGTCTTGCCAGCCGTAGGCTTCAAATACAGCTTTGTCGAGTTCGTCGTGGATTTGGTTGAGGGTGGAGACGAGGGCGCGATTGTTGTATGCTCGATCGATATCGCTAAATGGTGTACCAGCGCGGAGTTTTTCCAGCAGGTTATACATTCCGGTGATGGTAATATCGGGATGGGCGGCTTGAACTTGTTTGCGATGGCTGTCTAATCGATCGCCTAATTCTCGAATCTTTTGCTTTTGTTCTGGGGTAGAATCTGGGAAGGGGAAAGGATCGAAACATCGCTTTTTCTTATAACGAGGATCGTTACCAACACCTAATCTACCACCTGTTTCCAAAGCCCATTTCACATGAATTTGGCTAGAAAGAACTCCCAAAAAATAAGCGTCTTCAAGTGCAATGACTGCAAGTTGGACATCTGGCAAAATTTGACTTTCTAAGAAAACAAAAAATCTGTGTTTGGATGTGTCTAAAGTTGCAATATATCGATTCAAAGATGATATGCTTTTTCTTAATTCAGGTCGGTTCCTCTCAAAAAGCCACCATTTATTTCGGAGATTCTCATCTCTCTCAACAATTCGGGTTGGATAAACTCTTTCTAACAATATTTGGTATAGTGCCGGATTATTTTTTTCGATAAAAGCAGGATCGTCTATTCCACAACAATCAATTGCAAATACATTGCGGCTGACCCCAGAAATATCCTTTCCATTCTGATATGGTTTGATAAATCCCATAGATGATGCAGATATTTTTAGTGCTTCTGCTGAATCTAGAATGAATCCCTGTCCGTAGACTTTAACTCCATTGCAACATAGGTCTGATTGGGCTGCAATTGGTTTAGCTACTATTGTATTTACGCCAGAAGTTAAATCCGCAAAAATAGAGCCTACAGATTTATACGATACAACTGTTGATTCTGCTGCTAGCTCTGGATCTTCACTTTTTGATTCATTTACAATTTTGCCAATTTTAAACTGATTTAGGCTTGAATTTTCTACATTATTAGCAACTGTCATTGCGATTCTAACCGCAGCACCGCTATCTGACCAAGGATGATCTGGAATCGCAAAACTTATTTCTAGTGGATTCTTTTTAGCATCTATATGAAATTCTATAATTTTCCTGAGCCGAGGCTGACAAATAGAGTTTGTTGTTATCAAGCCAAAACCTTTAGTTTCTGAAGATGAATCTCTCGCTAATAGTGCAGCTCGATGCCACCAATACATCACATAGTCAACTGTTTCGGGTATGTCTGAATAAGTTTCTCGAAGAGTCTCACTATATCCATCACCTAGAAATTCACGCATTCGTGCATTACCAATAAACGGCGGATTTGAGACGATATAATCTGCCTTCGGCCATTCCGCAGCGCGTGGATTTAAGTATTTATAGATTATGACTCGATCGCTAGCATCTGGCACATCCTCCCCCGTCACTGGATGCTTCATCATTCGCCCACCCCAACGCGATCGAATCTCCCCCGTTTTCGCGTCTAGATCCGGCTCCATCCCGTCATAAGCCAACACCGCATCGCGACATTCGATATTCCCAAAGGCTTGTAATACAGGCTCCGGCGGTGCTGCATTGCCATACCGCTTGAAATACCATTGGAGATACCCAATCCAGATTACCAGCTCTGCGATCGCTGCTGCCCGTGGATTGATTTCGATGCCCAAAAACTGCGCCGGATTAATTTGTTCTAACCCTAATTGTACTTCGCCAGCTACATCTACCAGCCGGGCGATCGCTTCCTGCTCCAGCCCCTTGAGCAAATCCAATGTTACATACAAAAAATTCCCCGTTCCACAAGCCGGATCGAGAATTTTCACCTGACGCAACTGCGTTAAAAAGTCTTGAATCTCCTGAGTCGCTTGCTTCCGCTGCGCCGCCGTCGGCTCCTTCCCAGCCGCCGTTTCCAGCAACCGCTTTAGCTCCAACTCGCTCTCATCCCACTGTTGGCGCAACGGCTCCATCACCACCGGACGCACCAACCGCTCCACATACGATCGCGGTGTATAATGTGCCCCCAACCTACTCCGCTCCTTCTTCTCCAACGCCCGTTCTAATAACGTCCCAAAAATCGCTGGTTCCACCTGACTCCAATCCTTCGCCGCCGCTGCGTACAACACCTCTAGCTGCTCCTTGGGCAAATCAAACGCCGTCGCCTCCTCAAAAAAGCTCCCATTGAACCGCAACACCCGTTCAAAGCCAAATGTCCCGCCCGTATTCATCGTTTGCCAGAGCTGTTCGATTTCCGGCTTAAATAGCTGGGGATTGGGAATCCAGCGTTCGCGCAATGCCTTGGTAAACACCTCCCCCTTGAGCAATTCCACATCCTCGGCAAACATCGTAAAAATGCACCGCATCAAAAAGTTCGCCACCTCATGCGCCGAAACGGGAGATGGTTCGCCATCGATACCGCCTTCGATTGAGATCGAGGCTCGTGGTACAAAGTCCGCCGTCGCGGACTGAGATAAGCTGTTTGCCTTTGTGGACTTCGGATCGGGAGACGCTAAACTACTCTTAGTCCGCGTAGGCGGACTTTGCATCACGAGCGGCGGTTTCAACCGCACGCCACCCCGCATACCCGAATCAACCTGAGCATTCTCCTCCAACCACCGCGACAACTTCGCCAACTCCGCCGCCACCTCCCGCGTCACCCTAGCTCGATACTTCTCAGGATTCAGCGATTGTGGATCGGTGAAAATTGCCACAAACCTGTCGAATATTTCCGGCTGCGCCAAATCCTTGAGATTTATCTGCTGACGCGCCCCATAGCTCCCATACTCACCACTAAACCCCTCCCACACCTCAAAATGCGAACCAATATCGCAAGTAATCAAAAACGGCGGTAACGATGGCAACATCCGATTGTAAGCATAAGACTTCGCCTGATTAAATGCCTGCTGCATCGCATCCCGATAGCCCTTCGTCCCCCGCTTCCCATGCCCCTTCGCCGAATTCGTACTCCCCTGCTTTGCCTCAATCAGAAAGTGACCCTCCTTGTAAAAGTCCGCAAATCGCGTCGTCTCTGCCTTCTCACCAAAAAATTTGATATTCTTGTCAAAACAATAGCGATCGCCCTCCACACTGCCCTTCGGCGGCGGCTCCGGCACATCTAACGCCACACACAGATCGCCAAAAAAGGTTTGGTAATTCGCCCGCTCATTTCCTTCAGAACCCAACCACTTAGCGAGAAAGTCCTCAACTCGTTTACTCTGTGCTGCATTCATGGAAGTTTGAATCCGATCGAAAGGGGTCTAGCTGAGATATTCTACCGCTAAGGGGGTGACGATCGATTGCTTCGATCGAGATGAATGAGATATTTTAGCGATCGCGCCGATGAATAATGTATAATGTTTAGTGAATTACCTGGAGAGGTGTCCGAGTGGTTGATGGTGGCTGACTCGAAATCAGTTTTGGGGTTACACCCAACGGAGGTTCGAATCCTCTCCTCTCTGTAGATTATAGTGTGTCAATCTGGCTCCCTCCCCTGGATAAGGGCTGGGCTGGGAAATCCCCTCCAAGGAGCGGCGTTTTTATTCTGGGGTTCCCCCAGAATAAAAAAACGACAAGACAGGGGTGCCCGTAGGGTGGGGTGGCTAGATCTCAGTACGCGGTAGCCTCATCGAAATGAGAGAGCAAAAAATTGCTCGATTGTGCGTGGGCGATAAAGCTGCCAAACAAACCCCTAATTTATATTAAGGGGTTTGCTAAAGGTACACGCAACCTTTTACAGTAGTGCTAGAAATCGTGCGATTCGTTGAGAGTGAATCACGGTAACCAGCCCGTACATAACCTCTCCAAGCTGGCTACCAGACATGTAGCACTTCAAGGCTTGAACTGTCCGATTGATGGGGGTGCAAGTCCCTCCTCTTAAACTCGAAGATGACTGCTTATCTGCCCATACCGAACAGACTCGGAATTCTGTAGAGTAAAGCTGGGAACAGGACGCAAACAGACATCAATTGCAGATGACACTGGCGTTAATAGCGAGTCCTTATGGTGAAACAGAGCCTTGAAAAGCAACCTAAGCATGGGCAGACGCCAATCCTCAGTCTGACCTCGCCACCTAAAGAAGAAATTCCGAGGGCGTACATATCACTTGTATATCATGTGGATATGAACGGAGAAATCCCGCCGCATAGTGATTTCAATAGCGGTAAGAGTATGGGGTTCTGGCGGTTGAATTGGCTACACCTAACAGGACAATCAATCGATTGGACGGAACGAATAAAAACGTGTTTGAGGTCTGTAGGCGGTCGCGCCGACGGTAGACCAGACGAGGGGATTAATTCCTTAAACGCGGGTAGGATGACCCGTAATTGGGTCAAGGTATTCAGAGTAAATAAACTGGAGTAAATCATGATTGGACGCAGCATAATCGCTAGCGAATTATGGAAAAGCTTCAAATGGAAGAAATTCCAAAAGATACTTTTCCGGTTACAAAGACGAATTTACAAAGCAGTTCGAGTTGGAGACAAGCGGAAAGCGCGGTCTTTACAAAAGCTGATTTTAAAATCTCAAGCAGCTAGATTATTAGCCATTCGGCAAGTAACGCAGTTAAACGCTGGTAAGAAAACGGCGGGAATTGATGGTAAAAAGTCCCTCTCATTTGAGGAACGATTCACATTAGCTCATGAGCTACTTGAACATCACACCGACTGGAAGCACAAGGGTTTAAGAGAAATTCCTATTCCCAAAAAGGATGGAACCATACGGATGCTCAAAGTGCCCACAATAGCGGATAGAGCTTGGCAGTGCCTCGCAAAATACGCCCTCGAACCAGCACACGAAGCAACTTTCCATGAACGGAGCTATGGATTCAGAACAGGACGCTCGGCACACGATGCCCAGAAAATCCTGTTCCTCAACCTAAGTTCTCATAGTAATGGAATAAATAAAAGAGTGATAGAACTTGATATTGAAAAATGTTTCGACAGGATTAACCACTCTGCAATTATGGACAATCTTATCGCCCCAGCAGGACTAAAGCTCGGAATCTTCCGATGTCTAAAAGCTGGAACAAACGTAGGATTCCCAGACCAAGGAACACCACAAGGTGGCGTGGTCAGCCCACTGCTAGCCAATATTGCACTCAACGGGATAGAAAGTCTCCACCAGTCAACAGGCTCAGGCGGAAAAATCACAGAACCATCTATCCGATACGCGGATGACATGGTGATTATCCTCAAACCCAAAGATGATGCAGAGGCAATACTTAACCGAATTAGTGAATTCCTAGCGGAACGAGGAATGAAAGTCAGCGAACGCAAGACTAAACTAACAACTACGACAGATGGATTTGACTTTCTCGGCTGGCACTTCAAAGTCCAGAAAAACGGCAAGTTTCGGAGTACTCTCTCAGTGGACAACTTCAAAGCATTTCGTAAGAAGGTTAAACATATTGTCAACAACTCGAATTATGGTGCCACATTAAAGGCTAAGAAACTAGCCCCAGTGGTCAGAGGTTGGAGGAATTACCACAAATACTGCAAAATGGATGGGTCAAGAAACTCTCTATACTTCATTCAAAGGCGGGCATACACGGTATTCAACAAAGAAACGAAAAAAAATCGCGACACCAGTAAAACATTACTGGATAAAGCATTTCCATCGGTTCCATACTCCGAAAATAAACATATTAATGTTAAAGGAGAGAAATCTCCCTACGACGGCGATATCTCCTATTGGAGTGGGCGTAAAAGCAAACTCTACGACGGGGCATCCTCTGAAGCTATAAAAAAGCAGCACCGTAAGTGCGTCGCATGTGGATTAACATTCATAGGCGAAGAAAAGGTACATCTGCATCACGCGGATGGAAACCACGATAATTGGGACAAGAAGAATCTAGTAGCAATACATGAATCTTGTCACGATTACGTGCATATGACTAACAGAGGCAAAGTTGTAATAATACACGAGCCATTTGAATCTGAGCCTTGCACAAGCAAAAGAGCAATCTAAGAATATCGAGAGCTGTATGCGGTGAAAGCCGCACGTACAGATCGAACAGAGAGGGGCGGGGCTTAATAGCCTCCCTCGACTCTAACAGGAGTATCTCCCCACTAGCCGATGATTATTACCATTACTGCGCTCAAGGGTGGTGTCGGCAAGACAACCACATCAATTCATCTGGCTGCATACCTTCAGGAAAATGCGCCTACATTATTAATTGATGCCGATCGCAATCGTTCCGCGCTAGTATGGTCGCGAGAAGATAAACTACCTTTTACAGTTGCCTCTCAAGCTGGTGCTACGGCGATTATTGCCAAATATACTCACATCATCACCGATACCCAAGCTCGTCCCGAACAAGATGAGCTACACGATCTCGTAGCTAGTAGCGATCTCCTCATCATCCCCACCACCCCCAATCACCTCGATCTCGACACCACGATTAAGTCCACCGAGCTACTAGAAAAATGGGGCGCAAAATATAAAGTACTACTGACACAAGTAGACTCTCGTACCAAAACCGGACGCGCCGCTAGAGCCATTTTGGAAGAGGCTAAATTGCCCCTATTCCAGACCGATATTCCCCTCCTAGTCGCCTTCGAGCGATCGTCCAGTCGGGGAGTAATTATTAAAGATTGTGGCGACCCCCGCGCCCAATTTGGTTGGTCTAAGTACCAAGCTGTGGGGAAAGAAGTATTAGGCTAGGAGTGTCTACCCGAACTTACCTTAGGGTAGCTTGTAGGGTGTGTTAGCGTCAGCGTAACGCACCATTGGCGGTGATTTGGTGCGTTACGCTATCGCTAACACACCCTACGATAGCCACGATGGTGCATCGCGCGGACTAAAAGATTAGTCCGCGTAGGCGGACTTTGCATCATCAGCCACGATTTCAATCGTAGGCTACGATCGAAACGCCATCCATCAAACGTTATACAATGGGTTAGTTGTATTCAAGTGACGGACAAGTGATCGAACGCTATACTCTGCCCGAAATGGGTGAAATTTGGACAGATGCTTATAAATTTCAAACCTGGCTGCAAGTAGAAATTGCTGTCTGTGAAGCTCAAGCCGAATTAGGACATATTCCCCAGGCTGCTGTTGATGAGATTAAGGCTAAAGCGAAGTTTGATGTCGATCGCATTTTAGAGATCGAAGCTGAAGTCCGTCACGATGTAATTGCATTTCTCACCAATGTCAATGAATATGTTGGTGCGGCGGGGCGATATATTCATCTAGGCATGACTAGCTCGGATGTTCTCGATACCGCTCTAGCTCTGCAAATGGTAGCGAGTACCGATGTTTTACTGACTCGGTTGGAAGAAACAATTCAAGCAATCCGGTATCAGGCGCAAAAGCACCGCAACACAGTAATGATCGGGCGTTCCCACGGAATCCACGCCGAACCGATTACCTTTGGCTTCAAATTGGCTGGCTGGTTGGCGGAAATGCTCCGAAATCGCGATCGATTGGTACGAGTCCGCCAGACAATTGCTGTCGGTAAAATTTCTGGTGCTGTCGGTACTTATGCCAATATCGAACCTCGCGCCGAAGCGATCGCTTGTCAAAAGCTAGGATTGACTCCTGACACCGCTTCTACCCAGGTAATTTCCCGCGATATCCATGCCGAATTCGCCCAAGTTTTGGCCCTCATCGGCGCAAGTATCGAACGTTTTGCCGTCGAAATCCGCAACCTCCAACGCACCGATGTCTTGGAAGTCGAAGAATTCTTTTCCAAAGGGCAAAAAGGCTCCTCAGCCATGCCTCACAAGCGCAACCCGATCCGCTCCGAACGCCTGACAGGAATGGCTCGAATCTTGCGTGGGAATGCGATCGCTGCCCTTGAGAACGTAGCACTCTGGCACGAACGAGATATTTCGCATAGTTCGGTCGAACGCGTCTGTATGCCCGATTCCTGCATCATCACGCACTTCATGTTGGTCGAAACCACCAACCTGATCAAAAATCTGCTGATCTACCCCGAAAACATGGCGCGGAATCTCAACTGCTATGGTGGGGTAGTCTTCAGTCAGGGTGTATTATTGGCTCTGGTGGGCAAAGGACTCGATCGTGAAGCAGCATACTCGATCGTCCAATCCAATGCGATGGCTGTCTGGAACACCACGGATGGAGACTTCCGTAAAGTTATCTCCAATGACCCCCGCGTCACCGAACACCTCACGCCAGCAGAGATCGAGCATTGTTTCGATCCCACCCAACATCTCAAGCACCTAGATGAGATCTATCAACGCTTGAGTATCTAAAGAGAAATTTGTTCGGGGCAATGTCTTGTCTCGCTGTCTTAAAAAGTGCGGTCTTGGGTTATGCCCAAGACTGCACTTTTCTCTAAACCCTCTCGGCGAGACGGAGCGCGAGCCGCTTCCTAAATTGCCCCGAACATTTGTTAGGGCGGTCGCCGACTTATTTAAATTAGTGATTTTAAAAATGAACGATCTGATCGATCGGCTTATCAAATCTGCACTAGCCGCCGTTAATCCGTTCGACTCTATTCAAAATCACCTGCGACTAGATGGGGAGGATCTAGTTATTGGCGATCGCGTAATTAATTTAACTAATAAAGATATTCGTTGCGTCGCCATCGGTAAAGCCTCTGTGCCAATGGCTCGATCGATATCTGCACTTTTTGGTAGTCGGATTTCTCAAGGATTAGTTATTGCTAAATACGCACATTTAGGGGATGCTATATTTCCGACTAATTGGGAATGTATCGAGTCAGCCCATCCAGTTCCTGACGAGTGTAGTTTAGATGCTGGCGATCGGGTGTGGGAATTTCTCGCCGATTGTACCGATCGAACTTTAGTTCTTGCTTGTATCTCTGGTGGTGCCTCTGCTTTAGCTATAGCACCGCATAATTGGAGTACACTAATCGAGCTATTGACTAATGCGCCGACTGTCGAAATTAGTCAGGAAACCCAACAGTTAATTACGACTACTTTATCAAAGCGATCGATCGATATTAAGGCTGTCGATCCTCGCTCGAATATTTCTCTAGCAGCACTTCAGTCGATCGGGATGGCACTATTAGCGGGTGGATTATCGATCGAGAAAATTAATACGGTGCGATCGAGGATCGATCGATTAAAAGGCGGGGGTTTAGTCGATCGAGTTGGAGCGGGTAAGGTAATCGGACTGATTTTATCAGATGTCATCGGCGATCCAATTGCCTCGATCGCGGCTGGTTTAACCAATCATCCCGATGCAGACAATCTGCTCGTTGGCAATAATCGTCAAGCCTGTGAAGCTGTAGCAAGAACTGCGCGTAGTATGGGTTACAATTCGCAAATTATCACCACCGAATTGGATGGAGAAGCGCGGGTTCGAGGTGTAGAAATTGTGCGGGAGATCATTACTCATCCGCCCAATACTGTGTTAATTTATGGCGGTGAAACTACGGTCAATTTACCAGAAAATTGTCTGGGTAAAGGTGGGCGGAATACAGAATTAGGATTGGCAGCCGCGATCGAATTAGCTGTTCATAATGTCCCGGCATGGGTAGTTACATTGGCGACAGATGGTACCGATGGGCCGACAAATGCGGCGGGAGCGACGGTAAATGAGACGACAATCGATCGAGCTTTGAGATTAGGATGGGATGCTCGATCGGCACTCGATCGACATGATAGTTATCCATTCTTTCAACAATTGGGGGATCTGCATTTAATTGAGCCGACGGGGACTAATGTTGCTGATATTACGATCGCGATTCGTCCCTAACGGTTTAGGTAAGTTTGGGATCGGGATCTTTTACTAAGCGCAAGCGGTAGGCGATATATACTTGTGGGTTGCGGATATTATTTGTGAGGGCAGAACCCGGATCTGGGGGATCCGTCCCCCAGATCCACCGTGCCAGAGGCGGGACGCTCTCTTGATTCGCTAAACCCTCGGGGAACCCGAGGAGCGCGAATCGCCGCCTTCTCAAACTCTCCTGCGTATAGATGGCTTGTGAGTAGCATGGTGCGGCATTCGCTCCATGTTAGATTTTAGTTGGAGGTTAGTCAATCGAGCGAGATCTATTATCCACCATCTACTCTAGATATCTAATTCGACACTAGCAAGCTATCGCGTGGGATCTGTGCAAGTGCTTGCTCGACGACGGATGCGCCCGCGCCTGACAAGACAGATTGCTCGGTGATGATGCGCTTCCAGATCCGGCTGCCTGGCTGCCCATGAAATAGCTGCAACATATGACGGGTGATGCTGTTGAGCTTACAGCCTTTGCTCATCCAGGTATCGATGTATGGGAGCATGGCGGTGACAATTTGATGGCGGCTGGGGGATGGAGTATCTTCGCCATAGATTTGACTATCTGCAAAGGCGAGTAGATAGGGATTGTCATAAGCAGCTCTCCCAATCATCACCGCATCGACGATTTGAAGTTGGGTTTGGACTTGTGCCAAGTTGGTAAACCCGCCATTAATCTCGATCGAGAGGTGGGGAAAATCCTGTTTGAGCCGATGTACGTCCTCATACCGGAGGGGGGGGACTTCGCGATTTTCTTTGGGACTCAAGCCCTGTAACCAGGCTTTGCGGGCATGAACGGAGAACCGCTGACAGCCTGTTTGGGAAACGATCGATACGAATTTGACTAGATCTTCATAGCTATCGAGATCATCTACCCCAATCCGGTGTTTGATCGTCACGGGCAATTTTGTCGCACTCACCATTGCGGCGATACATTCGGCGACATGTTCTGGTTGAAGCATCAGACAGGCTCCAAAGTTACCGCTTTGAACGCGACTACTGGGACAGCCAACATTGAGATTTACTTCGTCATAGCCGAATTCTGCGGCAATTTGGGCGCATTTAGCCAAGTCTTGGGGATTGTCGCCACCGATTTGTAATGCTAGGGGATGTTCGGCTCGATCGAATCCTAGGAGTTTCTGTTTGTCTCCATGTAGGATTGCCATACTCGTCACCATTTCGGTGTACAGCAGGGTGCGGTGACTGATTTGGCGCAGGAAGTAGCGGCAATGGCGATCGGTTCGATCCATCATTGGGGCTACACTCAAGGGATGTGGATTTGGGGTGGGTGTTTTTAACACGGAGGGGCAATGAGGAGAGGTGTTGTGGGCGGTTGGGTTTAGCTATATCGATCGCGAATTTGGTCGATTTGTTGTTCCCAGTGGGCACCATCGAAGTCAGTAATCTGGAATCGATCGATGGGATGGTCATCTAAACAGCGGAGATTTACATCATATCCGTCTGGATGCGATCGCGGTCGATAGAAGGCATGAATTCCACAATGGCGACAAAATTGATGTTTGGCGATACCTGTATTGAAGGTATAGGTACTTAGAGCGTCTTGTCCCTGGAGTAGGGTAAATCGCGATGCTGGGACAATGAGATGAATGAAGCCTTTTTTACAGCAAATCGAGCAATTACATTTAACAGCTTCGAGTCTTTCGACTTGGACTTGATATCGAACTTGTCCACAGTGACAGCCACCAGCAAATGTTATTAATTTATTCATACTCCCTTACCACCCAAGCAATATAGCAATCCTAACTTATCAGTTAGATTGAGGTAGGGTGTGTTAGGCGTAAGCCGTAACGCACCAGTACACTCACTATTCACCATTCACCATTCACCATTCACTTACTACCCCAGATATTTAATTCCATCCTAGCAATTAAGCAAGTGAATAGATTATTATTCTATCTCAGGGAGTGAATCGTTAGCTCGATCGAAGGCAATTCTTAAAAATGGGGGAGCTAAAAATGTTGTCATAATTACCATCAGAATAATTGCTACTTCCAAGGGTTTATCGATCGCACCACTAGCAGCACCGATACTTGCAAAGACTAAGCCAACTTCACCGCGCGGAATCATCCCCACCCCGATCGCGAGGCGATTGATTCCTGGCTGTCCAAATACAACCCAGCCTGTAACTAGCTTACCAAATATCGCAATTATCATCAAAAAAGCAGCAATTAATAATCCACTGCGATGTTCGGGAATTGCCGGATTGAGAACGCCTAAATCTGCACGCGCACCCACAGTCACAAAGAAAATCGGTACTAGTAGATCGGCAACTGGTTTAATTAGTTCATCTAGTTCATTCCGAGTATCAGTTTCGTCTAATACTAAACCAGCCGCAAAAGCTCCCAAAATTGCCTCTAGATGAATTGCATTACCTAGAAATGCCATAAAGAACGCAAAAATAAATGCGGGAATAGCAATATTACCGCGAGTTTTTAGTGACTCGACAAAGAGCACAAATCCTTTATTAAAAAAGCCAGCTAATAAAATCGAACCGATCGGAAAAACTGTCACACTAACAATTAGATAAATGACATTACTCACGTCGATTTCGCCTGTTTTTGCTAGACTGGCGACGACAGCGAGGACAATAATCCCCAATACATCATCGATTACCGCAGCACCAACGATAATTTGCCCTTCTTTAGATTTGAGTTGCCCTAGCTCGGCTATAGCAATCCTATTTGATTTACTGAGAAAAATGATACTGGTGAATCTTGGGGAAATTAAATTTTTAAGAGTCATAAAATAACTCAAGTAGCTTTTTAACAGCCCAAAAAGACTTACATAAATACCAGTATTTTATCAAGAAGTTCTTCGCTTGTAGCCAAATATCTTCAACCGGATTTTGTTGAGGAGCATTTGGCGCAAATAGGATGCAAGTAACTTCTAGATTATCTGGTGACTTGGATTGATTGACTTCCGTCAAATATTCTCTAAATTCACCTATAGTCGGTGCACCGACTATAAACCTATGGTAACTAGCTCCATCCCAAATTAAGACGATTTTTTGATTCGGATATTTACCCTGTAAATTCTTAACAAACTTTACCGTTGATTCACCATTACCTGCTGGATAAGCTTCAATTGTAAATTCATGCGTTTGATAGTTAAGGGATCCAAAATAAGTTTGTCTATTTTTTTCATTTTTAATTGGGACTTCAATTCTAATTTTAGTTTGTCCCCATACATATCCACAGATATCTCCATTGAGTAAATGATACTCATCTATAAACAACACTGCTATCGCCCCTACCTCAATCTCTGTCTTGTGTTTAGCTAAAAATTCATTAATCTCAGATCGCTTTTTTTACTAGCTTTTCGTCAAATTGTGAATTGACTTTCTGAGACCTTTTCCATCTAATCTTTCCAGTTTTAAATAGATCGTAGTAACTCTGCTTTGATTTGTACACAGCCTCATACTTATCCTCTAAATGATTAATTAATTCATCTAAATGCCAATATTCTGTAGCTTTCAGCCACTCGATTATTTCTCTTCTTTGTTCGGCTGTTAATTTACCGATCGCGCCTTGGTCTCCTAGTTTAATTCCTGCTATTCCTCCGACCTTAAAAGCTCTTTTCCAGTCCCTAACAAAGCTTGTACTTACACCTAATAAGTGTGCTATTAGGCGATCGGAATATCCTTCGAGCGACATTTTCACGGCCAAGGCTCTTTTTAGTTCTCTGGGATCTGAATTGCTTTTAATCAAACCTTCCAGGCGGACGATCTTGTCAGATTTTTCTTGCTGTTTTATCAGGAGATTATCCAT
>NZ_JBGSQZ010000174.1:0-2388 GCF_041737865.1 Chamaesiphon sp. | reverse complement strand
ATATTTCTGGAGTTACGCCACACAGCCGTTTGAACTCTGTTGGCTTTAAATTTTCAACTTGTTTATAGCTCATGATCGATCGATTCAATTTGGATCTATTGTATATCTCTCGATCGGACTTTTGCAGGAGGTCTAATGAATACAACCATCAAAAATAAATCCCTGTCGCTGCCATGCCGTACACAGCCCACCTGGTCGATCGTGCATCTCAAATATCTGAGTCTGATAACCATTCATCTGGGCATAGCAACCTGCCGCCAGCCCAGCAATGATAATAGTGTCACTGCATTTACGCTTCATGAGAGATTTCATCCGAAAGATTACGAAAAAGTGTCAACGTAAACCAGATTGCATACAGTGTCAGAATCGCAAAGGAAGCCACGAATCCAATAAACTGTGGAATGTCGATGAAGCCTGCTATCATTTGGATCGTGCCAGCAGTCAGCAGATTGGTTCCGAGCATCACTCGCCATTAGCGTCGTATCATAGCGATATAAGCCTCTTCCAGCGATCGAGACAGTATCTCCTCGGAGTGTAGTAAAAGAAACCGAATTGCCCTCATCTTGCCAAAACAAGCCGATACTGGTAGAGACTAATGCCAGTATGATAATTAGGGCTGTTAACCAGGTAACTAGATTAGAAATTTTCACGATCGAAAGCTATCGAAGGCAAGACAATAGGCAATGAATCTTCAATCCAATCTCAATTCGGGTTCTGCTTGATATTAGATGAGCACTTGTTCTACCGATCGACGCAGAGACTGTGGCATCGATTTTCCATAGCCAAAGCGAATCAATAATTGTGGGAGAGCATTACCCAAGCCGATCGCGCTTTGAAATTGCCCGCGCAGAGCGGCTACTTCGATCGGTTGATTTAGAAATGCTGACTTGATTTCCACCGCCGCCATTTGCAATGCCAGCCGCTCGTAAACCTGTCCAATTCGCACCCAAACAGTCTTATTGTCAGACTCGGCAGCAATTACAACGACACCAGCGGAACTGCGAAGTTTTTTGGCATCTGCATCGGCTTGCTGTTGCGGCTTGGTGCCGCCTACCACCATTTTCCCCAACCAGCGCGGTACTTGCGGATTGCCCGAACAGGGTGAATATAAGCCATCGAGGGTGGCTAAAGCTTCTTTTTGATTGAACCGAATCCAAGTAGTCAATTCATTGACAAACGCTCGACCGCCTTGGTGGCGCGCTTCGCGTTCGGCAAACTGGCTCTGATTGCCTCGATCGACATATTCCACCACTGTATTTAATTCCTGGGGATTAAGGATAAAGCGCACCACTACGCCTGGTTCCAATGGGACAAACTGCACTTGCTTCAAAGCATCACTCTTGATGGTTTGACCGTCATAGGCGGAGCGGGTATTGTGGCGCAAGGGGATTGCGGCTAGTAATGGGCTGGTTTGGGCGGTATCTGGTGTTAACCGAACATGAATAAAATCTGCCGGATCTGGATAGGTAACTTCTGGGGCATATCCAGATGCACGAGCGGCTACTAGCAAGTTTTCCAGCGCACAGCCCAAACTTATCCAAAGTTCTCGATCTCGAGGATCGACAATTGGCAACCGACGGGTATAATCGGGGTGAATTTCAATGGTGTTTTCTTTAATTGCAAACAGCCACGGCTGGGTGTTGTGACCACTCGCAGCTAGCGTAGCAGAATGGACGAGTTCGCGCAGTTGTGCTGACATAACTGACTCCTGTTTTAGAGATTTCCAAGTATTTTGGGCTTGTCGGTCGTAATTGAGCCACGGTTGATACTCGTACAAAATATATCCACCTGATAATGTGATGCCCGCCGCCAGACGTTGCAGAACTTGACGGCGATTTACAATCAGATGCGGCTGTCTTTTCGGCATGAATTGACTCCTCGAAATTTACGATCTCGTTATTCTCTCTAAATTTACTTTGTGTAACTATCTAGAGTCTAGATCGATAAGTTGAAGAACTTGTGAGGAGTAATTAATTTTTGACTACTCCTCACAAGGTCTATCGAGGGAGCATCCCACTTTTTATTTGCTCCAAGGAGATAAACCTTATGCACTAGTACGGGGATTGAGAAATTTGACAAAAATAGTAGCAATATTGAGATAATGAGGTCAAGTAAATTAAGGTAGTGTAATGAGTCCAGAAGAGCAAAAAGAACTCGATAGAGATATCAAAAAGTGCTCAGCAGAGGTTAATTCACCGACAAAAATTTGAATACCTCAAGCAGAGACACCAGTGGCAGAATTGAGTGTAGATGGAGGAAATATTCGAGTTAGAACCCCAAAGGGAGAGGTGTGTAGCTGGAAAGGATACAAAGCAACAGTACTGCATGAACAGCAAAAAATCGCATCATCATTTCAAGAAAATGAGGTGATTGTTAATTGGGTAAATA
>NZ_JBGSQZ010000149.1:0-5559 GCF_041737865.1 Chamaesiphon sp. | reverse complement strand
GGATCGACGAACAATTTATAGGGCGACAAATACCCACCTGCAATCAACTGTGCGGTAGTAACGCCAATCTCCAAGCAATTAAATAAATGGTCGAAGGGACTTCCATCCGTCCGAATCGGGGTAGCAGTCAATCCCAAAATTTTAGCGGCGGTAAATCGCTCGAAGATCCTCAAATAAGTATCGCTGGTACAGTGATGCGCCTCATCTACAATAATTAGATCGAATTCACCCACGCGATCGAGCCTGTTTACAACAGTTTGGACGCTAGCAAACTGGACGGCTAATTCTGGCTGAAATTTATGACCGGACTTGATAATCCCCACCGGAGTGTTTATCCAGTTCTGAAGATGTCCTGCACCTTGAACTACCAATTCTTCCCGATGTGCTAAAGCAAGTACCCGTAAACCCTGATTGGCAAAATTTGCCGTAATTGCGCCGAACAACAAACTTTTTCCACCCCCAGTCGGTAGCACCGCCATGACTCGATCTCGATCCTGCCATTGACTGAAGATTCGATCGATTAAATTGGATTGATAAGAACGCAATACTGGCAGACTACAAGCTATCGTATTTTCCATTCAGATTGTAATATTCTCTTCAGTTGCACTTTAACAAAAATAATCATGAAATAGTGCGATCGCCTTCACTTCCTTTAGCAACTTAGATTAAATAAATACCACTACTCAATCTAGAACATTACAAGTTACTTCTTGTTTCACAGACCGCATAATTAAAGTGTCTAAGCTTAATTTAATTTAAATTGTAACTAGTATAACTAATTTATTCGACAATATACATTCTAAAATAAAATTTTTAATAGCTAATACAAGCAAGATAATTGGGTATAATAAGAGAGTAAATAACCGATTGGGTGGTTCAAATGAGTGCGAAAAGAAAACTTAGTGCATCACAGAAAAATAACGATCGAAAGTCCCATTTACTAGCAGGAGATCGGGTCTACGCTGTTACTCTTCAAAGCCAAGTAGTTAATAGCAGAGTAAGATGCTTAGTGGTTAAAAAAGACATTCAAGCATCTGTCTCTTTGAACTTCCATTTGTACGAACAGAACGCTAAACTGTATGCAGAAGTAGAAGTGTCTCCAAACGTATTACTTCAACATAGCTGGATACGCGATATTAACACAATCTCGCCAATGGTTTGCCAAGCGGTAATGGCAGCATCGAACGTATTTATCGCTAGTTGAAATTTCATTATTATTACATCAATACTTTCCTAAAAATTAGATTACCACAATGGATAAAGATAAATGGATCGAGCTGCATGGCTCTGCTTGCCTGAGAAAGGCTTACTTAACGGGTTACAATTGCAATCGCGGCTATCTAAACGAACGGCTAAGTCGGGATTATCCAGGATTTGAATTGGCAACCTTCAAGCATCTCAAGATGGACACCCCACCAGAGTTTGCCCTGAATGCTTCCATAGAAGTACCTGAATCTTACTGTGCGGTTACGGCTGGAAATCACTTCCTAGTTATCGATAACTATCTGGAAAAATATCAGATTGTTAGAGCGATAATCGAACCTTGTCAGGCAAAAGACCGCACTGTGATGAACGCTTATATTGAAAATATCGATAATATTATGGCGGAGCATCGGCGCGAGAAAGAAGAATGGATCTCGCTATGTGGTTCTGATGACCTGCAACGAGCTTATTTAGCTGGTTACGATTGCCAGATTGCCTATGCCAAGGAGCGAGTACAAAGCGACTACCCAGGCTTTGGAATCGCTCGGCACCGCTATAATAAAGCCGACGCTCCATTAGCTTATGCGATCGAAGCTTGTTTTGAATTCGACCGAGCTTACTGCTGTGAAAATCGAGGCAGTTATTACATTGCCATCGATAACTATCTGGGTACCCACCAAATTGTTAAGCTAATTTCAGAACCTGATGTTTATCCCGACAGGAAGGATAGAGAGGAGCGATCGTCGAGTAGTTCTTTAGAACAAATTATCATCGGGTCGGGTTTAATTACTACGTCGATCTTATTCGTCAAGCTATCATTACTATTGAGTCCAAATATTGACGCTTTAGTAAAATTAGCTGTAGTTAATCCTGTAGCAACTGGCACATATATCGGATATGAGATTGTAGAAGATTGGAGTAAAGGAATTCTGCGCTAGTTGCGGGCAAATAATATTTAAAATCGGAAACTCGGAACATCAAAAAATGCAAGAACAATCGATTATTTACCAACTATTCTCAGTTAACGGAGTGGGAGATAGGTCGCTGGTATCGAGAGATACTTCACTCGATCGAATCATGGCAGCCATGCACGAGTATAACAAAAATAAAAAGCTGATTCAGCTTTTTAATACCAATAAGCTTGAGATTGAAGAAGTTACAACGCGGCTAGTAACAAGATCGAGAGTTTTTTAATCATTTTTACAATAGCATCAAGCACCTCAATCATCGCATTGTTGAATGTGTAATTGGTGATGCTCAACCACAGCTAACTGAAGATGTTAATATTTCCAGAGTCTACACCCGCGATTTACTTTGGCACAAAGAAGCCCTGCTCAATCAAATTATCTCGACGCTGCCCCAAAACTTTAAATATATTTTTTGGTTAGATGCTGATATTATCTTCACAAATCTAAATTGGATGGTTGAGGGAGTTAAGCAATTACAGATAAATAATATTATTCAACCCTTTAAATACTGCATTCACCTAGAAAAAGATGAGCTAAAGCCATCTTTTGACTTGGGTATACTCGATCGACTACATCTTCCAAACCAAGAAAATCGAAAAGTATGGCGGAGTTTTTGTGCTAATTTTGTAGATACAGATTTATGGCAAGATCCAGCCTACGATCGCCACGGACATGTTGGGTTTGCATGGGGAGCAAAACGAGCGGTATTAGATAAAATCCGGCTGTACGATCGCGCTTTAATTGGGGGTGCAGATCACATTATTGCCCATGCCGCAGCCGGACAAATCAACCATTCCTGTATTGCTAAGTCGTTTACCGATAACTTAGATGAAATTGAAGCTTGGAGTAGAGAGTTTCACAGCATCATCCAGGGTAAAATTGGCTGTGTAAAGGGTGGGCTATATCATCTCTGGCACGGCGATATTGCCAAGCGAGACTACCTCAGACGCATCCAAAAGTTCACGCCATTATCGAGAAATATCCTCCGCCGCGATCGCAATGGGTTATTTGAAACAGATGATGTGGCGGTTGTCGAATACATGGAGGACTATTTCGATCGCCGTGAAGTGACCGAAAAACATCCCGATTCAACTGAAGATAAAAATATTTGCGAACAAATAGTGAATATAAATACTAGAGAAGCCGATCGATGCTTTGAGAACTTTAGCTGAAATAGCAGAAAACAACAGGCTCGAACAAATTTAAGATAGAATTATCAGCAAGCTAATTAAAATTGGTTAAAATGGGCAGAAAAAGTAGAATTAAAGCAGAAAGAAGACAGGCAATAGCACTTTCCTATCTAATGGGAACTAACTTACCAATGGAACAGCATGGTATAGAAAACGAGTATCAGGCTCAATGCTATCGCCTTTATTTACAATCGAAAGCTGCTGATGAACTTGAGAAAGCTCAAAAAGCAAGCGCACAGCTAATTAGAGTAGCACCAATTTGGAGTAAAGCGGAGTAATCCACAATATTCCAGCTACTCCAGATCGCTCATTAATTTGAGCAGCCGTTAACGTCTTGGCTAAAAAGCGATCTTCAGCCGATCGAATAACATCGAATACTTACCCCGCAATAGGTCTAGCCCCACCTCAATAACGTCAGCATCGATAACCGATCGATATTCACCCCAGGCTTGTTGTAGCTCCAGAATAGGCATCTTAGCAATGCAGTAGAGAGATTGTGCGACAGACTTGATATTTTCAAGTGTGAAAATGGACGATCCACATTGCCGACGGGACAGGTTAATCTTATCTATATCAGCGAATGAATCGACCTGGATCGGTGCGTACAATTCACTCTGTAGGCGGATTCGCTCGGCTTGCCAATCGATAATCTGAGTCGCCTGACGTTCGGCGAGTGCAGTCAATCGAGTTGAAACACATTCATAAATATGCTTCAATTCGATCGATCTGTCGGTAGGATACACCTGAGTATTAGCGATCGCCGTCGAAATGGGATGGAGATCCTTGGCACCCAAGATACCTGGAGCGTAAAAACTATAAATCCGAATCACCTTCCCCACCCCATCGACCTTCTTCCGATGGCGACGAGATGAAACAGATAATCCCAAATACCGAGCCGCACCCGCGATCGAACGCATCCTCCCCGCTCGATCGACGATCCCCACTGCGGCAAGAGCTTTCCCAAGCGATCGCATCTCCAGTCGATCCTTATGATACTCAGACCCCGCTAGCCCCCGAATCCGGTCGCACAGTTCGGGAGTCAACAGATCGTATTTAGGTGCGCCATTGAGCGAGATCGTTAATGTTGCCACTGGGATTAATTGGAACTGGTCATCTCCTAATTTATCAAGCTTTAACCCAAACTTTTTAATGACTCGTTTGAATAGTTCGATTGGCTCTGGTGGCTTCTTGTCATCGATATTCACCCGCAATGCCGAACGGTAAATTTGCGACTCAATAATTGCACTGGCAATCCGATCGATCTCCTCGAATCCAAAGTCACGATCGAGTAGTTCGTGTATCCCTAACTTCCGACCCGCATTTACCAGCGGTAAAACAGAGCGGCTAATCCGGTCGGGCAGCCACACCGACCCAGTGCTAATCGCTGGCAACCATGCAGCCAATCTGTCTCGGTAGGCTAAGTGAGGATTTTGTAGATAATAGTAGACTTCTAGTTCTTGGATTAAAGTTTGATAATTGTACTTAACTATCTGAATCAACTCAGGAGAATAACTAGCCGTCTCCATTACCCCAGGAAGCTGCTGGTGAGTAAGATAATGCTTACTTGCCAGTAACCTGTCATATTCGCTCGCACTCGCATTCTGGCGAATCAACTCATACTCAACTTTTGTCAGATCTGGAGCATCATAGATCCGCCGCGACTGGACGACTCTGCGCTCGATTTCGACTTGAGCTAGTAGCTCTTGAGTATCGTCACACCCCTCAATTTCTGGGGGATCGACTGTTACCTGATAACCATCTGCCACCATCGCCTCGACAAACAACTCGCGCAGGTGCTTCATCTCCTCATTTAGACTACTTTTGTACTTGTGCGCTAACTTTAACCACACATCTTCGGTTTGGGAGTAGCTGGAGAGAATTCCTGTCGCTTCAGCGATTAAGTTGAGATCGAGCAAGGTCAACGCTAGCTGAATATCCTCTTGGACGCGACGATCGAAACTATCCTTCACCCACTTTTCTACAGAGCTAGAATTATTATCGTCAATCCGTCCCTTTTCCTCACAAAAAATCACGCGGGGAGCGGAGAAATCCCTGTACCTGCCCAAAAACTGCAACCCGCTGAGGATGCCTAAATTACCCAAATGAAAATGATAGTGAGTCTGAAAATATCCAGCTAAGTCGATACTAATGCCACTTTCGGCAGTGGGAGACATAATTACAATCTGCGGACGATACTC
>NZ_JBGSQZ010000105.1:0-8113 GCF_041737865.1 Chamaesiphon sp. | reverse complement strand
AAATTGATGGAGCGAACCACTAACTCCTCTGGCTGCTAATCGCATCGCTGCTCCGATTGCGATGGAGAAGCAGTCATTGATGGTTGAGTATCAATGTTTGAGGTTTTCATTTATAATGTAAAAACTATTTTATTTTTGTTTAGGTAAGTGTTTTCACTTGCCTTTTTTTTCTAGTTACATCTTAACATTTCTATTTGTCCGATAACAGATATGTTTAATTAAAACAACGCTTCGTTTAAGGCGATTGTTATTACTAATAGATTCCCGATCTTTCACAACAACCCAACTCATTACTGTATCCCTACCCCTAGAATTTTGGTAATAATCTCGTTGGCGTAGCCTCTCCCTTAGAGAATCGTACAAACTCTCAATTGCTAACTGAATTAAAAATAGGCTACGCATTGCGTAGCCTATTTCGATCGGACTTTAAGCGAATAAAGATTGAGCTAGTGAGATGGGCATTGTTCACGAGTCAAATCTTTACGAATTGATAAGTTCAACCACTTTTTAGGTATTAATTATCCTCGCAACCTTTACCTCTCCGTCGCCAGTTCTTACTAACAAAGACCGAGTATTTTATAAAGACATACCCCGACTGAGATTCCGGCTTTCTACAGGCTTGGATCTTTGAAAAACTGGATAGATATCCGGTTGCTCTAAGACTTGCTCCGCCACGTTCTCAAACTTTTCTGGCTCCACCCCATTGAAGCGTTCGAGTTGTTCGACATCCCGCTGCTCGATATTGGGAAAACCGACAGGTTCCCAGCCATCATCTGTTTTACTCGCCTTGAACATCAATCGGTGAGGGCGCATTCTAATCACACTCAGAGTGTCCCCTTCCAATTTAATATCTGCACGAGAGTTCTTAAATTTAGTGCCACGTCCCAATTTCATCAGAGCCATCTCCACAGCCCGATCGAACATCGCCCGATTGCTCTCACTCAACCGCACGGGTTTTTCCTGGCTCTTGATATTAGTCGCTTGCATCAGCGGAAGATCTTCAGCCGTAACGGATACCCGATCGTTCACCACCGCCCAACTCGCTCCAAGATCGCTACCCTTATGGCTTTCCCCCTCTTTGAGGTAGGTAATTCCCATGACATTATCGCTCATGCTGAGGTTGAACCGGACATCGATATCGGACTGAGCCAACCTGTCGAGCCAAGTCTCCAGATTAGGACGATCGTTGAGTGAAGCAGCAACGATCCGAGCGAGATCGGAATCTAGGTTAATCCCTTGCGCTTTCTCCCGTTTAACCTCCCAAGACGACTTAATTTCCCGTAGCCCAAAGTCTCGCTCTGCTGCTCGGAGAATCTTTTGAATCCGATACCTGTCGAAACTGTCCCTAACGTATTCACCCTTGACACTCACAGCATTAGTAACAATGTGCATGTGGTCGTGGTCGTGAGCATAATCGTGTCCAGGGTCATCGCGATGATGATCGATCGCGATAAACTGACACTCTCCATAACCCAAGCCGTCTAGAATCCGAAAGGCGATCGCTTCCTTGGTAATATCATCGACATCGCCATCCTTTGGCGAAAAAGAAATTGAGAAGTGGCGAACGGGCTTAGTTACCGAACGGCGGAGATTTGCCACCATCCGAAACTCCCGTGCTAAGTCGGCAGGTACGTCCGTAAAGACACAGCCACCGATGATGCGGGGTCGTTTATCAGAATCTAATAAGTAATCCATGACTCCACGAAAGCCGTTGCCCTTAATAATTTTGGCGATCGTCATGTCTTACCCTGCTACTCTCAAAATTGCCTGTGTCGCTCGATTGTTGGCTTCAACTGCTGCGCGTAGTTCTGCTTCATCAATGACGATCGACTGCCCTGTAAACTTAGCCAGATGGATTGCTTTGGTTATTTGATTGAGGTTGTTTCCCTGCGCTCTGAGTTCGCGGTAGTTTAACATCAAGTTTTCATAGTCTGGATTGGGGATATTCCGAACGGCTGTATAAACCCGCTTTAATCCTCTCGCTCTCAAATATTCAGAGCGATTTAAACCCGTCTTTTGGGCGGAAGCATCGATAATCCGCAACTCGCGATCGCTCATTCGCACTTCTACTCGCCGAAATTTACCTTCAAGAATGTCAATCTCTTCTTGCTTACTCATGATTACCTATTGAATTATGCTGACTACTTGAAAACTTTGGAACCGATTCAGATCGCGACGGTATTGTTACGCAAAGTAATATGTTTTAAACGGGATTTTCGAGGCTAACCCTCGCAGCTTCAAATCTTCAATTGCGGCTGGCATGAGGGGGGATTGAAGGGGGGAACGCCCTCACCAGACTGCACCGACCGTAAATTGCCGCAGGCGATTGTACGGACGGTAGCATGGCTGGCTCCCCCGCCTCACAATCGGTTTCAACCTGCACTCAATTCTACGCTTTCACTAGCAGATTCAGATCGGCACAATTGCGGGTAAATTCTAGAATAATTGAGCAATATTTGATGGGGTTACTAATAGAAATCAATGTGGGTAGCTCTTACTATTAGCCAATTTAACAACAATACGACTGAAATATTCTACGACGAGCGAACATTTTACTGAGATAGCTGACTTGGATCGGTCGCAATAACTGATATTTCTCAGTATTTACGCTGATTACGCTCGTATTAAGTGAAATCTAAGTGGATAATAGAATTCACTAAAATGACGAATTTATGGCTCAATCAACGAGAAGAAAAATCGGCATAGATTTTGGAGAAAGTGATGGGCAACTGAAGAGTATTCATGCCTATTTAGCTAAATCTCCTTCATCACGAGAGACTATTGCTGACGCTTTGATTGCTTGCCTTTTACCCGCAGCGATGTTTTCTCAAGAGGAAATATCGGAGAAGGAATTATGGACGATTGGGTATCAGTCGATCGATCGATTAATCGCTCAGATTAATTCCATCGTCGATCTTTATAGTCTTGAGGGTATCCCGTTGCCAGTTGATGGTTTAGCCAGGAGAGTTTCTTTTTTGGGACAGCCTTCTACTCCCCCATCGACTCAACAGCTTCGGAGCATCGATGCAGATTCAAATTCAGATGATGGGGATACAGATGAAGATGAAGATGAAGATGAGGAGTTTGAATTAATCAAACCTCAATCCTCTGCAAATTTTTCCTTGTTGATGACAAAGTAGGTATCGCTCGATTTTCACTGGGTAAATATGGCTAAAAATAAACTTATGTCAGTTGTCATCGATCTTGGGGCTAGTTTGACCAAGATCATTGGCATCTGTGATGGGGTGATGATTTCTGTAGTCATGTCCCCAGAAGTAATCGAGATCGATCGTTTGACTTTAGATGGGCAGTTAAATAGTTACGGTAAAGGTGCAAAGTCTCCCAGAGCCACCGTCGAATATTGTTTTGTTGGGGTCAAAGATCGTTACTATGCTGTTGGCGACTTGGCACAACGGTTTGGAGCCTTTCAACGGTTCAAGCCACTCAAGATCGATGCTGCTGTGTACAAGATCTTGGCAGGGATATCGATTCTGGCCCATCGCTTTGAGTTAGGGCAAAAATACAATTTATCGATTGGGTGTTTGTTACCACCTGGGGAGTTGGCGGATTGTCGGTTGTTGGAACAGCAACTGATCTCATTTCTGCCTCACTTTGATTCGCCACTGGGGATGATGAATGTCAAGCTGGTGGGGTCTTGCTTTCACCCAGAAGGTGCCGGAATCCTCGAACTGTATCAAAATCGCCAATCTGCCAATCCCCAATCTAAAGTTGGCGTATTCATGGCAGGTCATCGGAATTTAACTTGTTACATTACCAAGAATGGAGTAGTTAGTGATTTTGCTAGTTGTGACCTGGGCTTCAATAATTGGGTCAAGGAAGTCGTCAAAAGAACCTCTGGATACAAGTTAGAGGATTTGAGTGTAGCGATCGCTAAATATTGGTTGAAGGAGGATAAGGCTGCTCTCCAGCCGATGCTGCGGCAGAAGGAAGAGCAGGCTGCTGAAGAAGAACTTACTCGTCTGATTCAGGTACTGGAATCTACCAACGAAATCTACTGTCAGGCGATTTTCAACTGGTTAGATGAATATTTACCCAGCGATCTAGAAGAAGTAATGATTTCTGGAGGAGCGGCGGACGTGCTTAGAGATGAACTAGTTTACTACTTCGATCGTCGATTGCCGTCTCGCGAACAGTTAGATGGCAAAACACCTATTTACTATAGCGACACCGGATTTAACTTACCCAAGTTAGATGTACCAGCAGGATGCCAATCGCGGATGGCCGATGTTTACTGCCTTTGGGAGTATCTGATGCCTAAACCTCAACCTAAATCTGTAATTAAATCTCAATCTAAAATAACTACAAAAGCTGGATAATTATGACTAAGAAGGCAATTAAAACTGTTAAAGCTCCAGATCCAGTCATCGATACGACTCCCAAGAGAACGTCAATTGGATTTATGCTGAGTGAGAAGGGTGGGATGGGCAAAACCACCGTGGCATTGACAGCAGCAGAGCAAATGACAGCGGCAAACCATCCATTTTTCCTGATTGACGCGGATGCGTCTACGCCGAATGTGGGGCTGACGTATCGGAAGGCGATGTATGAGGGCTTCAGGAATGGTACAACGGTAACGGAGAATCTAGATCTTCAAACTGTTTCTCGGAAGAATTCGACTACCACTAAGAAAAAAGAGGCAGTTCTGACCCTTCAAGAACAAATTACCTTTACAGGTAATGCTGATGATTACTTTTTGGCCGACCAAATTTTCGATATTGCCAAACAGCAGGATGTTCTAATTGTGATGCCTTCCCAGGTGGCTGCCTACCTCAATCGCTGGATCGAACAGAATGATGTAGTGGGAATGTTGGCAGATCCCGATAATACGATCGATATTGTATTTTTCTTCATCACCAATGGTACGCCGGAATCACTGGAACTGTTCGTGGAATCAGTTGAGGCTTCTCAGGGTAAGATTCCGCATGTCTTGGTCAAAAACTTGGGTGCCCCGACAAATATCCGCTGGGAGCGGGGCGGCTTCGATCCTGATGGCAGAATCCAGGCACTGTTAGATAAGTATGGATTTCAGTCCATTTTCTTTCCAGAGATGTTGATTGCTCCAGAAGACAAGAATAAGATCCTAAGCGAGTATATTCCCTTTAGTGAGGCGATCGATTCTAACTGGATTCCATTTTCGACCAATCGACGGCTCAAAAAGTGGTTGAGAGAAGCGAGTCTGGCTCTTTGGAGTACGGGTTTAATTCCTTACCACCCCGATTACATTCCTGAAGCAGTCCTGATTGCTGAAGCTGAGGCTGAAGCGGCACTAAAAGCAGCGGAAGAAGCTGAAGCAGCTCTCAAAATAGCTCAAGCCGCTGCTGAAGCCGTTGTTAGTGAATCTGATGCTGAACCTGAAACTAGCGAAGTGAAAGTGGGTTCTCCTGTCGCGTTGGCTGATGCTTTCTTTGACGATACACCCGAATTCTAAATCAACTAATTAAAAAAGGGTTTAGTAACAATTACCAAACCCTTTTTTAATTGGTGTCAATCCTAATAGCAATATCGGCTGACCATTTCTTGGAGGTTAGATCCTAGAGGATCTTCTACTGGCGAAACTAATGTCAAGGCTTGATTTTGTAAGTCCCGTTTAGCCTGTCTTGTTTGAATTTGAATTTTCAATCGATCTAGATCTTTAATATCGAAATAATTGATAAACCTGCCTCCAGACCACAAAGCAGTACTACTCAATGTATAACGATTGCGATATCCGTCTAGCCTTTCAACACTAATACCGACATACTCAGCCGCTTCTTTTCTTTGCATTATCATAATTAATCTTGAAGTAGCTTATAGATTTATCATAACTTTTCAATCCAAAGAATCAGATCGGTCAAATAACTGAGACTTAAAATTAAATTAATCCAGCTTCAATCGCCACGATTCCCAATCCAAAAATAAAGAATTTAACAAAATAATTAACTGAAATTAGTGGCGAAGTACCCAGTCCAACTGCAAAGCAGATAGCTGGATACTTTTGTTGACCGCTTGCGATTACAGCATCTATTCCCGCTGAGGTATGCTGATAGTAGTAGGTCAAAAGAATACCTAGACAGATCCAGAGGATTGAAATACTCCAGTACAGAGCAAATTCAAATCTATCCCTCCATTTTTTATTAATCATGATAATTGGAAACGCTTTTCATTTCTGATTCGCACTTCCAGCATTTTTCCAACATCCAAACTGTATAAAGTTTTTGAAATTTAATCGGATTGATAATTAACGTAGCTGTGGGATGTCTGATCGGTTGACTGATAAATGCTACCCACGGAAATTTAACTTTGGCTGAATCTTTATCAAACATATACATACATCTCGATTGATAGAGATAAGCTTTGACCTTTTATGATTCAAGTTTATCTTCTATATGAGTCAGATCGGTTCAGCTATTTGTCGGAATTAGATCGAGCGATTGTCGCAAGATAATTTACTATCTTTGAATTTGATAGCAAAGCACTGCCTTGAGCAGGTCGCATGATGTGGTAATGATACTTTGTCAACATTTTTTTCGATCGCTTATCATGAGTTTTTATTCTCAATCTAAATTAATATCAAAATCTGACGATATCGAACTAACCTAACTCTATTTTAACATTTTAGCTCGATCGGCAAATGCTTCTATTTGCTGAAATTCTTGATGGCGAGAGAAATATTTATCTTTTAGTAGAACGAGAGTCAAAATATCATTTTCATCCAAACAAGGATAGAATTCTTGGCGATCGACTATCCACTCTATTTCCTTAGCCCAATCTTGATAATTAGACTTACCAATCATTCCTTGATTAGTTTGGACATAATCTACCAAGATTGATGGATTAATCCTAAAGCTTTCTCCTCCCCAATGGCAGATACATTTAAGCAGAAACTCATAATCGATATAAACTTTGAGTTCGGGATTCCAAGTTAAACTTAGATCCTTAGTGTTCCGATGAGCGAATCCGTTACCATCGATGAGTTGCTGGTGACTAATTAATTCTTCCACTGTACAATCTGAAGTAGGAGAGAAGAACTCTTTACCTCGTTTAACCACAACACCATCCTGGACAATATCGCGTCTGCGTTGCTGAATCGGCATAGCATAATTTACCTGGGAATGATGCTCGAAGAAAGCGATCGTTTCCTCTACGAAATTGGGCTTGAAGGTGTTGTCATCATCGAGATAGGTCACGATGTCACCTTGTGCGATTACTACCCCTCTATTGCGTCCATAGGATAGACCAAAACCCTTGTCGGGATGCAGCATTTCCAAATAGGTATGGGTGAAATCGATTTGGGAGTTAGAGATTAAGTCTCGTGTAGCAATATCTTCACCATCGTTGATGACAATCCATTCAAAGTCTTGACTGGATTGAGCTTTCAAGGAGTCGATAGCTTGGGACAATAATTGAGGACGCAATCTAGTCACAGTGATAATCGAGACTTTTGGCATAATCTATTTCTAATGAAGGCAGAAGGCAGAAGGCAGAGGGTAGAAGATTATTCTATTAATAGAAAGTAGTTTTGATGTTTATCGAAGGCAATACCCAACTTACGATCGATCCAGAAAAGCAACCGCTTTCTACCATATATATTTTTGATAATGAATTGCTGATAAATATCCGATTCAGATTTACAAAAAGTTCCAGACAACTTAACCTCTCGATTTCTGGTATATGCTAGACACTCGATTCTGCAAGCTAATCGGATTGTCGTAAGATCTACTTTGTCTTTTTTCATGCAACCGAACTCCTAGCTTCACTAATACTCAATCGTGTGATTCAAATCCCCCAATATCGATCAGGGGATTTTAATCACTCAACCAGTTATCAACTTATCAATAATTTCAACCGCAGTATCTACCGGAATAAACACCTTAGTTCGATAATTGATAATCTCAGTAAAACAGCCCAAAGCCTTGAGCCACTCGATTTTATCGCTACCATAAACAGCCACTACTTCCAATCGATCTTCCCCCTTATAATAGTTCCGCTGTAACTGCCACTGTCCCGCCGATGTCACCTCATTCCGTTCCCAAACTAGTTGGAAGATTTCATCGGCAGTCAGTTTGGACTCGCCAGCAATGCCAAAATCTCGATACACCTTATCGATTTTCAG
>NZ_JBGSQZ010000100.1:0-12974 GCF_041737865.1 Chamaesiphon sp. | reverse complement strand
AAAAAAAACAGTATCGATGGAAACGCACGCGCACCAGCCACCCTTAAGAAACAAAATCCAACTCGAAGAGCAATTCCCTCAAGCAGATCTAGATACATTGAAGTTGGCAGCACAAGAGGGCATCATCGATTTGAAGTATTTACGTTTGACAGTCGTAGTTCAAGACAATGGCCCTCTACACAAAAGTCATCTTGTCCGTCAAAAGTGGGCTGATTGGCAGGACAAAGGCTTATTAATCTGCTTCTTACCGCAAACTAAGCGATTGGTATCATCAATTCGTCGCGACCAAAAGCCAGCTAAATTTTCTCGTAAAGGTTCTGGCTTGCCGACACCATCAAAGGGTTCGCGGATTGTGGCTGATATCAATTTATTTATTCTTTTGAGTGTCTTTTTATCTTGACCTTGCCAATAAAGATAGTCATCCCAAGCCTCCTCCGTCCAAGCCAGTCTCCTAGTCATCAACTAAGTCTCGTTCGATCGCTTTTCCTGCTCTAAATTGGGCGATCGATCGTTCTAAATGAGCAGCATTAGCTGGAGATTTCAATAAATGAACCGTCTCCATCAGACTATTGAAAGATTCTAAAGACATGACTACGACATCATCTGCATCTCGTCTAGTCACGATCGTATAATCAGCATCCGCCACCACTCGATCGAGAACTGTCTTTAGGCTATTCCTCGCCTCACTGAAGGATACAACTTTCATCTTTGGTGATTTGTACTATTGCTTGTACAAGTATAGCAATGGTGCCATCGATCCGGCAATCTAACTGTTATCTACTAGAATTGTCGGGTGGGCACTGTCTATGTTTCAAGCAACAAGATCGATCTAAGGACAATCACCAGCAAGTAAACATTGTCGTTGACAGAGAATTAAACCAAACCAAGATTGAGGATCTGTCCAAATTTTGAGCGGTTGTAGTGCGTGAGTGGTAAGAGTATCGCTCAACGTGGGGAGATGAAACTTCCGCGAGATTTCGGTGTGAATGGTTTCGCCCGATTGGAGCGAGATTTCTAAGTCCAGAGCCTTGAGCTGGACGGTTTGAGCTGTCAGACTTTTGAGGTGCATTTCGATCTGACTAGCGACGGGATTAAAGAAGGCGTAGTGTGCGAAATTATCGAGATTAAAGTTACCATCAAACCGATCGTTCAGATGCTGCAACATGTTGAGATTAAAAGCAGCGGTAACGCCTTGGGCATCGTTATAAGCAGCTTCGAGAACAGCGATCGGTTTTTGAAGGTCTACACCTAAAAGGAAAAATTCACCAGGTTGAAGGGCTTGCTGGACTTGAGTGAGGAAGAGATCGCACGATCGATCGTCCATATTGCCCATCGTACTGCCCAGGAACATCAACATCCGATTTTCCACCATGCGCGGGGGGAGTTTGGCGAGGGCGCGTTCGTAAGTACCTGCGACACCGCAGACGTTGAGCTGGGGGTAGGTTGCGAGTAATTCTAGTGCTGTGGAGCGGAGGATACCTGCGCTCACATCGATCGGGTAATAATGTAAAGGGTTATCGAGTTGCGAGTAAGCTGTCAGGAGAGTGTGAGTTTTGCGGGAGCTACCGCTACCGAGTTCGACGATTTCGCAAGCTCCAGTTAATTCGATAATTTCTGAGACGTAGGTATCGAGGATGGCTTGCTCGGTGCGGGTGGGATAATATTCGGGTAAGTCGGTGATCTGCTCGAATAATTCGGAGCCGCGATCGTCATAAAAGTAGCGAGGTGGTAAGGTTTTGGGGGTTGACCTCAAACCAGCGATAATATCTTCACCCCGATCGATCGTCGGTAGATCTTTGTCTACAGTAATCCATCGCAGTCGATCGTGTTCGGTACTTGTGGCGTTCATGTGGGTTATTCCGTATTGATGACAGTTGGGGGTGGAGTTAAACATTAAACAAGGCGATCGATCGCAAGTTGGCACGCGTCACCGTAGCCCAGAGCACAAAGTCGTCATCCACCTTCCTTTATCAAAAACCCTATCTCTAAATAAAAACAGGTGGGGATTTCCCACCTTGTCGATCGATAATGCTGCAATCCATACCAGTTATCAATGATTTGGGTAGACTTTCGTAAGTGACAAAGTATCGATCGCGCCAATCAGTAATACATCGATCGAACCAGATATCTTCGGGAATCAAATCGTGTGTATCGGCAATGCCCTGATTGTGACTGAGATGAATCTCGATAATCTGATGCGATTTCAATAATTCTCGACAGGTATTCTCTGTAGCTCGATCGTTTCCCTGCTGCCAAATCAGAATATGAGATACGTCTAATAGTAGTGGGAAATCCACCAAGCTATCTAAACCAGAACACCAATAATCGCAAGTCGGCATTACTTCTACTGCCACTGGTACCTGCAAAATCTGTTATAAATCTAGTAACGAATATTCGAGTTCGCTACGACTACATTCCCAGCGACGTGGCGCATGAATAGAGACAGCCACAACATTTTGATGTTGTTGGATAAAGTCAGCATAAATCGCCGATGTTTCGGGCTTAGAGAGTTTTAGTATTTGTCGATGATTTTTCTCATAGAGGCAAGAATCATGCAAAATCAGCGGAATATTGGGATAAGAATAATCAATCTGGCAATTACTACCGATCGCGAGTTCTAAATATTCTAATTGGAGTGAAGGTGTAAGTAAATCGAAAATCTCCAGACATTCGGCGATCGGACGGATACCGATAGCTGATATACTCAATCCAAGCATAGTTATGGTTTAAAATAAGTAGTTTCCCGAACTGTTTCCTTACATACATAAGCAAGTCTACCAACAACATTGGCATAGATGCGATCTATAACCTCATAATGCTCATCAATTGTTAATTTTTCTAATACCAGATCGGCATAATTTTGCAGTCGATCGCAATAACTATATAGTTCCTTCAGATATTTCTGACATCTCCACTCGTTATAATTCTTGGCAACAACATCAACCCATTGAAAAGGTTCTGGATTGGGTGGTTGAGGTAAATCTGGAATATCATATATTTTGACCCAATTATAAATATCCTGCTGAGATATCTTTGTATCCCAATCCGAGGCATAGCTAGAAAAATATGGATACTCTTCTTTGGTAAGGATTTTTTTTACTGTCAGAATGGCAGCGGCTTCAGCAGATTCATAATCTATATACGTTGAAATTAATTTGCAAACAACGCCACAATTAGATCGATCGTAACTACTAATAGTCATTTCTCTACCGTAGTTATGTTCACCACTATAGTCTGTACCATCGTCAATTATAAATTCATCATCGGTATATGTCCTTCCAGATTGATAGACGCTCCAAACTATATCGCCTGGGTTGAGCAAGATACCTCTAGGCAATAACTCCCAATCTCGTTCAGATAAAATTTTTGGATCTAGATTATCTGAATTTAACTTACAGTAAGCATGATATCGGACGATAAGATTGTCATCATGTGAATACCCAATTAATCGATCTATTGACGATCGATCGAAGTTAGATATTAGCTCGATACTTTTAATCTTATCTAGTGAATCTGCCATCACGATCTCTATTTTGATAGTTTGTAATTTAATTCAATTTGCAGGACGTACTACCCGAATCAAATTACCTTGTAGAGATTCTCGATCGACGATCGCATCGTTTAGCCGACTTGCCATACTCGATCGATCGGGATCGTTCGTGCAGATAATAACACCGAAGTGCTGGGAATTTGCTCGGTGTAATCGCCTAAAATCATCTCGATTTAGGGTGACGACCGCTCGATTATCAGCGATAGCAAAGGATAATACATCCTCATCTGGAATACCTAAATTACCTTTGCCAGCTTCTTGCACCGTCAAAACATCATGACCCATTTCCCTAAGTAGCTGACTCACAACCTTTGGAAACTGCTCATCCATATACAACCGCGCCATTAGCTACGCCTCGTTATTAACGCGAATTGCTGCGGCAATTTCTTCGGGATAAGCATCAGCATAGCTCCACGCATTGACTAGATCGGCGGCGGTGATGTGGGAATAGTCCTGTAATAGTTGGGCTTCACTAATTCCCAATTGCTGTGCCTCGACTAATAGCCAAACGGCGATTCGCGTTCCGGCAATACAAGCTTTCCCGCCACAGACCCCTAGCGTTTTAGTAATTCCCTTCCCACTCATGTTCAAAGTTTTGGTTAGGCTCTGAACCATCTCTGCCTTGTCAGAAGGTGATAGGGTTAGCAGTTGGTTCTCAATTTCTTGACGAGTCATGATGCTACTTATCCAAATGAGCGATCGCGGACGATCTAAGTGATTTTTATTGTAACAATTATTAATCTAACCCAAGTTGCTATTTATAGAAATACCAACGATTGTGTCTTGAAAAGGTGCTCTACTTGGGGAAACCCCAAGACCGCACTTTTCGCAAATCTTGGCTAGTGATGCAAAGTCCGCCTACGCGGACGAAATTAATTAGTTAGTCCGCGTAGGCGGACTTTGCACCATGAGGAGTGGTTTTAACCACTTTGAGTTTAGCGATTAACCCAAGACTTCTTTCGCTGTTTTCACGACGTTATCGACAGTGAAGCCAAACTTCTCCATGACTACGCCGCCAGGAGCCGAAGCACCAAAACGGTCGATTGTGACTAAACCACCATCGAGTCCGATGAAGCGGTGCCAGCCTTGGCTGCAAGCTGCTTCTACTGCGACACGTTTGGTGACAGCTTTAGGTAAGACGGACTCTTTGTAAGCTGCGTCTTGTTCGTCGAATAGTTCCCATGACGGCATGGATACGACGCGGACTTTAGTACCTTCAGCGGTGAGTTTTTCGGCAGCGGTGACACAAAGGCTGACTTCGGAGCCAGTACCAATCAGGATGATGTCGGGAGTGCCTTCGGATTCGACAATCGTGTAGGCTCCTTTGGCGACACCTGCGATCGAAGTTCCGGCCAAGTTGGGTAGATTTTGGCGGGATAATGCCAGCAGAGTCGGATTGGTTTGGCTGGCTTTTTCGATCGCGACTTTGTATGCGCCGGATGTTTCGTTACCGTCGGCGGGACGGATCACGGTGAGGTTGGGAATCGCACGGAGAGAGGCGATCGTTTCGATCGGTTGGTGCGTAGGGCCATCTTCACCCTGTCCGACGGAATCGTGAGTCATCACCCAGATTGCCCCCGCTTTGGATAGTGCGGAGAGGCGAATCGGTGCGCGCATGTAGTCGGTGAAGATTAGGAAGGTGGCACCGTAAGGAATCAAACCGGAATTGTGGAGGGCGATCCCGTTACAAATGGCACCCATCGCATGTTCGCGCACGCCGAAGTGGACGTTGCGATTTTGGTAGGCACCTTTTTGGAAGTCGCCAGATTCTTTGATTTCGGTGAGGTTGGAGTGCGTCAAGTCAGCCGAACCGCCGATCAAACCTGGTAAAACTGTTGCGAGTTTATTGAGGCAATTTTCAGAGTGTTTGCGGCTAGCTAGAGCCTTGTCTTCGGTGGTATAAGTCGGCAAGACGCTATCCCAACCGTCAGGAAGCTGGCGCGAGGTCAAACTTTCAAATTCGGCGGCTTCTGTGGGATATTTAGATTTGTAGCTAGCCAGGGTTGCTTCCCATTCGCCTTCAGCTTTGGCACCGCGATCGATCGCTTCGCGCATGTGAGCGACTGCATCGGCGGGTAATTCAAAGGGAGCGTAGTCCCAGCCGAGGTTTTCGCGGGTGAGTTTGATTTCGGCTTCACCCAGGGCTGCACCGTGGATGCCAGCGGTGTTGGATTTGTTGGGGGAGCCGTAACCGATGATGGTAGTTACCTTGATCATCGTCGGTTTGTCGGTAACTTTTTTGGCTTCTTCTAATGCTGCCGAAATTGCGCCTAAGTCGGTATTACCATCTTTAACGTGGATCGTGTGCCAGCCATAGGCATCAAATCGGGCGGAGACATCTTCAGTAAAGGCAACATCGGTCGAACCATCGATCGAGATGTGGTTGTCATCATACAAGACGATTAGTTTACCTAGTCCCCAGTGACCCGCGATCGAAGCGGCTTCACCGGAAATCCCTTCCATATTACAACCATCGCCGACGATGACGTAGGTGTAATGATCGACGATCGTCGCATCGGGCTTATTAAATTTAGCAGCTAAATGGGCTTCAGCTAGAGCCAAACCGACACCATTAGCAATCCCTTGACCGAGTGGGCCAGTCGTGACTTCAATTCCGGCCGTCTCAAAGTTTTCGGGGTGCCCAGGAGTGCTAGAACCCCACTGCCGGAAGTTTTTGATATCTTCAATACTGACGCTATCGTAGCCAGTTAGATGCAATAGTGCATATTGCAGCATCGAACCATGTCCGGCAGATAATACAAACCGATCGCGGTTGAACCATTGGGGGTTCTTGGGATTGTACCGCATAAACTTTTGCCACAGGACATAAGCCATCGGAGCCGCACCCATTGGTAAACCTGGATGCCCAGATTTGGCTTTTTCGATTGCATCGACAGCGAGAAACCGAATTGAATTAATAGCAAGTTGGTCTACGGATTGAGCGGTTACAGGCATAATATATATGGATTTAACTAAATAACTCGTGAAAGTTCAGTGCTAACGGCACAGCAAGATAAGTGCAGACTGAGGATCTAGTTTGCAAGTTTTGAGTCGATCCAGCCAGACTCAACCAGAGCCAAACATCCTTCCTTAGGAATAATGTTCTAACACCACAACTAAATGCCAACAGCTCTGCGTCGATCTTAACAATTTCTCTTCATCATCTCATTTGGTGGGGGTATGAGCAAGAGGGTAAGGGATTAGGCTTTAGGCTTTAGGCTTTAGATGTTAGGTGTTAGGGATTAGGAAATGAATCGGACGCTTGCGTCCCATAACCAAACGCTGGTAAGTGAGCTATATCCGTTGGCGTAGCCTCGCCTTGAGGGATACTAAAAGCCTAAAGCCTAAAACCTTATCCCTAAAGCCTAAAGCCTAAAGCCTAACCCCTAATTTTTGTTACATAACATCACTATCCCTTCCATTTACCACTGGCATCTGGTATTACTAGGCGTGAGGTAGTCGATCGAATAAAGTATGAACATGCCAAAATACGATAGTATCTTCAACGCTGAAGAGTATACCGAAGAGCCATTAAATGAAGCTGAAGGCTTGGCATCGATCGTGCTGATTGCTGCCTTAGCAGATAACCCAAAGGATTTGGTAGCTCCAGATTTATTCCTGGATATTTTGCCGGATTTTGACTTGTATGCAGAGTATTCTGACGAAGATCTGTTGGCAATGGTCGATCGATTGACCGCAATTGTCGCAGATGTGGGGTTGGGAGCATTGTTTAATGCCGCAGATGAGGCGATTCCTGACGATCTAGTGCCTGATGCTTATGCTGCGGCGATTTTGGCAAAGATGGACTTACAGACGGGCGAGATCGCAGCAAGCGCAAATGTGTTTCTCAAGGAGCTGCAAGTGGTGCTAGATATCGATGATGAGGAGGCTGCGGAAGTTGCCGCAGAGGTGAAGAAGGCTTTTGAGGAGAGTTGACAGCCAATAAAGACAGCAGCTTCACAATTCTGGTAGGGATTGCCCGATCGAGTGAATCATACCTGGATTCAGCAACGTCACTAGAGCTTTAGCTTGAATTGCGGCTAAGGCTCGATCGAAACCATCTGAATAAGTGTGATTATCGCCTGGATTGAATTAAATGAGTACTAAGATTGACTACTTAGAGCTAATAAATTCGTATATCATCGCATATCCCAACCGTCAACAGGAGTACTTTAAGTTTCTGCATGACAATCCAACTTCCGCTCCAAATCATTTGTCTTATCGATTTTTGCGGGCTGAGTATTTACAATCCAAATGTTCGAGTTTTGAAGTTTTTCCGTGATAAGTAAGTAGCTAAATTCAATCGATCGAGATCGATCGTCGCATTGCTTTTTCTAGTCATCATCTAGTTCTTCGGATAGCTCGTCAAGGGATTGGAGAATCGTATGGCGAGAGATTTGGCGATATTTTGACTCTAGTTTTGGCTCATATTGTTTCTTCCCCGTGCTACTTTTTTGTTTTAAATTATTTTCGATTTTGGGTTGAGATTGTAATTGCTGTTCCCAAGCGATCGAGTCGGCGAGAAAATCTAGATAGTGGGGATATCTTTCCCAGTCGCCGCGCACGACGCAATTTGGTTCGTCGCGATGGGTGCAGTCGCTAAACTGACAGTGCGCCGTCGCCAATCGCTGCCGGATTTCGGGAAAATATCCAGGTAATTCCGTGGGGCTACAGGTAAGATCTGGTTGGTTGAAGCCTGGGGTATCGGCAATCAAGCCACCTGTGGGGAGCGTAAATAATTGGACGTGGCGAGTAGTATGTCTGCCACGACTGAGTTTGCCAGAGACAGTCGCCACGCGGATATTTGAGTCGGGAATGAGGGCATTGGTAAGGCTTGATTTACCGACACCAGAATGTCCGGCAAATACCGTAATCTGACGATCGAGTTCGATTTGCAACTCCTTGACACCGATCCCATTTTCGACACTAATGACGATCGGTTGATAACCCCATTCAGCCAACCTGCCGCACCATTCCTGTCGTTGGATGTCGGTAACTAAATCGCTCTTATTCAGGCACAGACTGACCTGTAAGCCTGTCGATTCAGCTTTGACGAGAAATTTGCTCATCAGAAATGGATCGAGGGCTGGCTCGGCGAGGGCAAAGACTAATAAGACTCGATCGGCATTGGCTACAGGCGGTCTATCGAGTAAACTATGACGAGGGAAGACATCGACAACTACACCTTTGGAACCTTGCCAATCGATTTCATCGATCGTCACGCGATCTCCAACAATCGCACTCACACCAATTTTTTGCAGTCGCGCGCGGCGGGTACACAAGATTAATTTCCCCCCTACCGCGAGCGTATCTGGATCGATCTGTACTTGACAGAAGTTGGCTTGAACGGCGATAACAGTACCTACCAATCGAGCAGAGTTACTAGCGGTGGGAGTTGAATTTTGCTGCACGTAGTATGTCGATCGAGCGTAAGATTTCTATCTTCTATGATAATTGTTTTGAGCGCGCCTACGATGGAAACCATCTTTACCCTTCTTCTCCCTAATTATCCGCATTCGGTGCGGGGTGATACTGTCGAGATCGAATTAGATCGGACTGGAGTAACGGGCTTTTCGGTGACTAGTTTTGCCCAAACGCGGATGAAACTAGAAGCCCAGATGCAGGGTTGGCTCGATTGTCGCTCGTTTAGCACGTTGCTACCACTGCTACCCGGCATTGGCGATCGCGATTCAGAAGTCATCATTATCATTGAATCAGCAGACGATCGGGTCTATCGTTTACCTTGGCACTGTTGGAGCGCACTCTCAGATTGCCCGCAGGCGGAAATTACCTTTAGTCTGAATACTTATCAACGTCAAACTAGTACCTCTTCCCGCACCCAGCCGCGCATCCTGGCGGTATTTGGCGATCGCACAGGCATCGATACAGCCGCTGATGCAATATTTATCCAACAGCTTCAGGCGGATGTCGTGACGCTCGTCGAGCCGAGTATCGCCCAATTGCGGCAACAGCTCGACGATCGCCAAGGGTGGGATTTGCTGTTTTTCGCCGGACACGGGAGTGAAGATAACGTCGGGGCGATCCACCTCAATCCCACCGAATCAGTCACCCTCAGCGACCTCAGTCAGGCTGTAAAAGCCGCGATCGGGCGGGGGTTGAAGTTAGCAATTTTTAATTGTTGTAGTGGGCTGGGAGTGGCTACTAGTCTCGCCGCCTTCGATCTTCCCACTGCGATCGTCATGCGGGAAGCGATTCCCAATCGGGTAGCTCAGGATTTTTTACAAACCTTCCTCCGCAGCTTTGAGAGTGGGAGTTCGTTACTAGTGGCTGTAGCTGATGCCCGCCGCCAACTACAATCGATCGAAGCTGATTTTCCATGTGCTACCTGGCTCCCCGTCGTATTTTGGAATCCCACCGTCGAACTCCCCACCTGGAAATCGTTTTACCCCCAACCGATCGCGCGGATTAATATGTGGCAATTAGGCGCGATCGTCATCGCTACCACCGCTGCGATTTGGGGGGTGAGGAGTCAAGGCTATCTCGAACCGATCGAACTCGCTACCTACGATCTAGAGATGAACTCTCGCCCAATGACCGAACTACCTGACGAGCGGATTGTAGTCATCGGTGTAGATCGCGCTCTACCAGTGAGCGATCGAGTATTATTCCAAGCACTCACCAAGCTGCAACAGTATCATCCCAAAGCGATCGGACTCGATATTTATCGTGACATCCCCTTTGGCGAAGGACATCGGGATTTGGATACCTTGCTCCAACAGCAAGATGCGATCGTCAGTTCCTGCCTGATGTCCGGCAATAGCCAAAAATTCCCAGGAGTGCCCGCACCACCTGGAGTTCCACCCGAACATGTCGGATTTACCAACTTTAGTCTCGATCCCGATGGCGCAATCTGCCGTCAGGTATTGGGGATGGCGGCGGTAGATAGTGGCTGCACGACCGATCGCTCTCTGAGTCTGAGCTTGGCCTTAAAATATCTAGATCTTGCTGCTGATGAAGCCGAAGATGGCAATCTAAAAATCGGCGATCGCCAAGTAGCAGTATTGGCAACTAGTTTCGGCGGCTATCGATCGACTAATGCGCGGGATAATCTCCGTGGTTTTCGATCTGGATGCCATTAATTCCCGCAGCAATGGCGGTAGTATTTACGCCGATGGTAGCAATTGCAGCGAATCGATGGCAAGCTAAATTAGTCGATCGTTAACAGTCACATCTGGCATAAATACGCAGAGATGCCAAAATGTTATCAGCCCCCGAAATCAACTCATGTCCCTGCATTCACACCGCCACTCATTCTTCACTCTCGCCGCAATCCTGCTGCTATGGGCACCACAATTATCAGCCCAAACCACACCGCTCAAATACGTCCCCGATCCCACCTTTTCAGTATTGTCAAGAAAAGGTACGCCCAAAGATATTACTTACGGCGGTGGCAAACGCAGCGTCTGTCTAACTAGAGCAAACCCCGTTCGCGGCTTAACTGCGATCCTCCCACCAGCAGACTTTGGCGGCTTGAGCGCGACAGCCAATCCCACATTTTGGGTATATTTGCCCTACGCCACAGAAAGACCGCTTACAGGGGTATTATCAGTACGGCTGACAGATAGCTTTCGATCGGCCCCATTTGTCAAAGTCCCGATCTCACTACCCTCACAGCCTGGATTGGTCAGACTCAGATTACCCGCATCGCTCGTTGGCGTAACCTCTCCTTTCGAGCGTCAACCCACCATGTTAGCTTGGACGTTAACAGTAGTCTGTGACGAAGAAAATCTCTCCCGCAATCCCTTTGTGGGTGGCTTGGTAATGGTCAAACCGAATCCTGAATTATTGCAACGAATCGCTGACTTAGCTCAGTCAGAGCGGATCGTGGAGTTGGCGCGATCGGGATATTGGTATGATGCTCTCGATCTAGTCGCCAGCAGCGACGGCGGGATCGGCGTCCAACGACTAATGGAGTCGGCAGGGTGGAAACCCTCGCGGTAAAAATAAGATGTCCCAATTTCCTCACGACCAATTCGCCAAAAACTTACTCGAATCCTTGCTCTCACCATTTGGGCTAGTTCAAATTGCCTTCACCATGAGCAGCGAAATTCGGGAGATTGATGTCTACTTCACACCCGACTCACTCCCGACAAATTTGGGATTGCTCAGTCAATGTGCCGCAACTAGTGCTGTATTTGAACCATTCCGAAATCCCGTTAGTGTTTTTGAGATGCGGAGCTGTATGTCTAAACTCTACGATTTACACGGCGAAATAGTCCGCCAAGCCAAAAAGCAGAAAACAAAATTAACCGATGCCGATTTGCCTACACTCTGGATTCTCACACCAACTTTAGCCGCGCCAACTTTGGCAGGTTTTGGTGCTATAACTGATTTATCAGCTTGGGGTGCAGGTGTCTATCTACCACATCATCACCTAAAGATGGGGATAATCGTCATCCACCAATTACCTGCAACGCCAGCAACCCTGTGGTTTCGATTGCTTGGCAAGGGAAATGTTCAGGCACAGGCAATTAGAGAAGTAGCTACTCTCCCAGTCGATAGCCCCTACCGGAGTAATGCCCTAGAACTATTTGGCAACCTCAGAGTCACTCTTGAAGCCAGACAAAAAATTAACTCAGAAGAACAAGAGCTGATTATGCAACTATCTCCCCTTTATCTGGAAAAAATCCAAGCTGCCGAACAACGCGGCGAACTAAAAGGTCGTCAGGCTGGTGAGTTGGCATTGACGCTTAAACTGCTCCAGAAGCGATTTGGATCGCTATCTGAGCACATCCAAGGGCAGATAGCTAGACTGCCTGTAGAACGGCTAGAAGACCTCGCTGAGGAGCTGTTAGATTTCAATACTGTCGAGGAATTAGTTGATTGGCTCGCTCTCAAGTGAGAAGAGGAAGAAGATGCAGCTCTAGCCACATTTTCTTCATTACGATAAAACCCTGTCATTGCCGGAGCTAGCCAGCGGGGACACTTTGCCATAACTCTAGTGCCTAAATTCTCAGAGGCGATCGATCGTCTCTGGCAAAGTGTCCCGATCTTTAACCCACATTCCGCACTTCAAATTCTACGACAAAGACTACCAATTAAAACTGTCTTGAAATTGCATTCTCGATGTTTATATCATTATTAATTTTCATGAAATAAGCACGAAAATTCTCTAGTTTTTAGTTATTTCCAAAAACTAATTGCCTTGAAATATTTGATTTCGACAGTCAGAACTTTAACAAATAATTTAAAAAATCAAGCTGATAAATAATATTGCTGACAAGCTATTGGCATAAAATTTAAGATTCGACGACGCTCATCGTGCAAGTTACTGATTCGTTTAACTCCTTCAATCTTAAAACAATGAATTCCTTGGAAGCACTGAAATATCCATCTTAAAGTTGGCCGCTCTGTTAATTTATTCAGTTGGTTTTTTACAGAAGATTTTTGAAGTTGAAGATTA
>NZ_JBGSQZ010000099.1:0-9570 GCF_041737865.1 Chamaesiphon sp. | reverse complement strand
GATCTTCGCATCGGTGCCAACCGCAGTCATTTTAGCCGCCATGCCGATTTCGACTTGGGTACTGCGGGTGCGAAGTTGAAGCCAAATTCCTCGATCGATCTTGCCGCGATCGATTTGCTCCCAATGGTCGAAGCCTTGATTGTCAGGATAGGCATTGATACTGGATTGAATCTCAATCTTGCCACTGAAATCGACAGGCGTAACCTGGCAGCGCAGTCCCAATACTTGATGATCTGCCAAACTAGTAAACCGATCGAACCGTAAGTCTACTGTATTGCCAATCGGACTACGCCAGCGGATCGATCGACTCAGAATCCCGTGCTGCAAGTCCAACTGCCGCTCATATTGGAGGATTTCACCTCGATCGAGCCGAAACCGCTCTCCATTGACCACAATCGTTAATGACAGCCAATCAGGACAGTTTGCCAGCTCGGTATAAACCCCAGGTACATCGTCATACACTCCATGCACTAAGGTTGCTGGTAAAGCATTGGGGTAGCCCTCTTCAAAGCTGCCTCGCGTTCCTAAATAACCATTGCCGATCGTAAATACGGTTTCTCTAGCCCGCAACTTCACTGGGTCGAATTCAGGTTCGATTAGCGTCCAGTCTGAATAAATCAGATCGCGAGTGGAACTGTTCGCTGAAGTTGGGTGTGAGAGAAATTGTACTTGAGGCTTAGAAGGTGATTGAGTCATAGCTGAAGATCTCCATACAAGACAATAGCGAGAGTTAGACCGCAAGATGACATGGATTATTTCAATCTCTGCTGTTCGGGATATCCCAACATGTGACGACGAGCCAGGTAAAGGATGAGTGGTGGCAAAACGATCCACTGAATGACAGCGAGGGAACTCATCCCTAGCATCGGTACTGCCAGCACAGGCACCCCATAGACTTTAGAAACATTAACTCGATAGGTTTCGATGACGAGGGTAATTAACAGCCCAATACTAGTAAATAGGAACGTCAGTTTTGGGGTGGGACGAAGTACCCAATTTCGCGATCTAATTAGCACACTCACAACCCAACTACAGACCAGAATGATCACTCCATCGCCGAAGGAACAGTGAGTCAAGTCTTTGATTTTGTCGGCTAAAGAGGGGCTTCCATAGAACTCATAATAGGGAGCCTGCCAAACTTCATAAACAAAATTAAGTAAGAAGGCAAACAGAAACAGATTTGGTTCTGGTGCTGCTAGAATTTGGACGATTCTCTTAGACATAAACCCTTATTCCGCACTACCATATCAACTTTAAAACTAAATTATGAGAAAGTTATGAGGGCATCCATCCAAACACATGACAAATCACAATGCAAGCACCAAACATAACGACCATGCCGAGCGTATTTTGGCGTTGCTGAATTGATGTATGATATGGCGATCGAGACCAAGAATGATAAAAAACAATGAATAGCAAATCAGAGGCGATAAAATGTCCCGAATGTAAGTCAACGCATGTTAATAAGAATGGGCGTAAAGCAGGGAAGCAGAATCATATATGTGTTGACTGTGGTAGACAGTTTATCGAAGGATATGAAGCACAACGGGGCTATTCAGAAGAGGTTAAACGTGAATGTTTAACAATGTACGTAAATGGAATGGGATTTAGAGCAATTGAGAGAATTAAAGGAGTACATCACACCAGTATTATTAATTGGGTTAAGCAAGTAGGCGAATTACTACCAAATGCTTACACACCAGCAACGATTCCACAAGTAGGAGAGCTGGACGAACTAGAAACATTTGTTGGCTCAAAAAAAACAAGATCTGGCTCTGGACGGCAGTAAATCACTTTCAACCAGGAATTTTAGGGTGGGTATTAGGCGACCATAGTGCCAAAACTTTTCAGCCATTGTGGGAACTAGTTGGTAGCTGGAAATGTTACTTTTACGTCACAGATGGATGGCCAGTCTATCCAATATTTATTCCAGATGGAGACCAGATTATCTGCAAAACTTATATGACACGAGTAGAAGGAGAAAATACAAGGCTTAGACACTATTTAGCCAGGCTTCATCGCAAGACACTTTGCTATTCTAAGTCAAAAGAGATGTTAGCACATTCAGTTAGATTATTAATTCATTACCTCAAGTTTTGGGATGTTCCTGTTCCATATTCACCTAGCTATTAAATCCAGCTAAAGATTAGCTTCAATTTGACTAATACTTGTCTCCTCGATCGCCATATCATACATCAATTCAGCAACGCCCGTATTTTTAATAACCTTAGAAATATTGTGAGGATTTGCTGAGATGTTTTCAGTGGCTTGAGTTTCGGTTTCTGGGTGATGCATTATTATTTACTCCTGCAAAGTTAAAACTTTGCGTACTGAAATACCGAAAATAGGTGTTAAAGTCCAAAGTCATTTATCATCATCCGGCTGCTGACACCATCAGTCGTGCGTCCGCTCATTTCGCTCGGATACACCCGATAGATGGCAATTACCTCCGCCCGTCCCCACGAGTCGATCCAAGTGCGATTAATCGCGGGAGAAAGTGTCGGATTAATCTCTTTAATTAATTTTTGTACCCGTGCGATATCTGCTTTCTCCGTCAGTCGTTTGGCTTGTCCTAATACGATTACACTGCGCCAGTGAAGCGGATCGTTAATTATTTCTTCGACTTGAAGGCAGATTTCTGGACTGGCATCGATGTCATGTGTCTTCATGCCGTCAGTGGTAAACAGATAAATATTTTCATCTTCAATGTAATAATGCATTGGCATCACATAGGGTTTCCCTTCATGAATGAAACCAAGATGTCCATATCCAATTTTGCGTAATAGTTCGTAGATTTCTTTTGAACTCATTTCGTCGATATCTAACATAATTATGCTCCTAATGATTCGATTGGATCGTGTTCGATCGTCAGTAGATCGGGCTGAGAATGCCTGTCGATTTTGATTTTGATGCCTTGAGCAAATTCACCTTCGAGATCTTCTACAAAACCTTTGCTTGCCACCTCCGCTTCCCAGGCACCCGCAAATGGGCCGAAATAATAGGTACATTTGGGCTGCGCGGTCAAAATTTCGATCCACCAAGCTTGATGGTAAGTATTTAAAGTGTCAATCATCACACTATTTTTACTCCTGAATATCGATATTAGGTTGAAGACGTGTGGATCTCGCGAGGTGTTTTTATTTCCTGCTGAGAGTTGACTCCATCAGTCATTCTTCCGCTCATCTCATAGTGGGAGATCCGATAGATGACCACTATGTCTGCACGTCCCCAAGCATCGATCCAAGTTCGATTAATAGCAGGAGTAAGTGTCGGATTTTGCTCTTTAATTAATTTCGTCACCCGCTCGATATCTTGCCGATCTGTCAGACGTTCGGCTCGACCCATCACCATGACGCTCCGCCAATGCCAGGAGTCATGTACTTCTTCAACCTGTAAACAGATTTCTGGATTAGCATCCATGCCATAAGTTTTGATACCTTCAGTTGTAAATAGATAAATATCTGAATCTTCGAGGTAATAATGCAGTGGCATCGTATAAGGTTTTCCTTCATAGATGAAAGCAAGATGTCCATAGCCTACTTTGTGTAGTAGTTTGCGGATATCTTTTAAACTCATTTCATCGATATTCAACATAATTATTCTCTCTAAGATTCAGTTTTTGATACAGCCTCTGAAGTAAAGGAATCACCAATAAGTACAGACATCTTCGGAAAATGAGCTGCATATATTTTGAAAGTGAGAAGGTAGTGAAAAATTAATCATTTATGGCAAAGCTCATTTAAATGCTTTAATTAAAGCCTCAAATTGCACTCGTGGCGATCGATCGTGAGGCGTTACGGGTGGGAGCTGACGATCGATTACCAAAAATTCATAAACTGCTATCTGCGCCACTCGCACGGAATACTCGACGGTAAAAACGACATCATCAGGAATCTCGACAAACTGACTGATAAATGCTAAATTTCTGGAGTTATGCGGGATTGGCACAGGTCGATCCGTGTGTAAACGCGGCATAAACATACTGGTGATATACGGCATTCGGCAGGGAATACAGTTTGCTGATGCTACAGTATCCAAATCGAAGCGGAGATGACCGCAGAGTTCTTGCAAAATTTCAGCACCATTGCATTCATCCATTGGTTTGGGCACGAAATTACCTACTCGATCTGGAAACAATGAATATCCCCAGAACACCTGCACATCGGCAGGCTGATTAATAAAATGAGGTTGATAAGCGAGGACAATTGACATCAACCAATTCGAGTCTTTAAAGGTGACTAGTCCGCCAGTTCCCGCCTCATTACCGCTAAATTTACACATCTTGTCAAAGAATTCGGGATTTTTTAACGTAACGGTAAAAGACTCCCAGCAAGACTCAGCGATACTGCTATTGAATGCCGCCGGATTCCCGAAACCTGTGTTTTCTGCTGCCAACTTTTCCCAGAGCTGCCAACTAGTACAATCTTGTTTGGTTAGCTTTGGGGGCGCACTCGTCATCGAACCCAAACTCGAAGCATCCGTCATCGAGCCATTCTGGAGAAAGACCAGATCGCCATTTTCAACGGCAATGGTTTTACTTTCACCACACTGTTGATAATGAATACCTGTCACCACCAACTTATCTGTGGCGATGTGTCGCTCTAAATCCGTTACTTGGCAATCGACATAAAAATGAACATTTTGAGTTGCCAGCCAACTCTGCAAGGGACGAACAAAAGAATCATACTGATTGTAGACAGTGCGCTTCACCCCTCCCAGGGTTTCAATTCGCGTGAACTCAAGCATAAAACGATGTAAATAACGCTTAAATTCAACGGCACTATGCCACGGCTGAAAGGTAAAGGTAGTCGCCCACATAAACCAAAATTCAGTCTCAAAAAATTCTGGGGATAACCAATCGGTAATGCAACTAGCACCCAATTCAGCTTCACCAGCCAGACTAAGTTCCAGTAATTCCTTACGATTTGGCATCGAAAAGCCCATCGAACTAACTGGGACTTTTGCCCGCCGACTGTCCACCAATCGCGCCATCGAATGCGACTTATGCAGCTCGTTGAATTCGATGGTTTCATCAAATACTGTTTTTCCTGGCAAACTCAACGAGGGAATCGACTTGAACAGATCCCAAGTGCATTCGTAATTGTCGGTCGTCAACATCCGTCCTCCCCGCAGCGAATAGCCATCTGTCGGGTTCCCAGCTCCATCCAAACTTCCGCCCAGGAGAGGCTTTGCTTCGAGGATAAAAATATTTCCGCCAGAAAATCCGCCATCGCGAATCATGAAGGCTGCGGCTGCCAAAGAGCCGATCCCACCACCCAGTAAATACGCCTTAGATTCATTCATGTCAATTAACTCTTCAAAAAGCTTGGTTTAATTATGTTTTAAATTTCCGCTGCGGCTGCGGCATCTACTAATCTGAGTGGTTGTCGGTTAGTTTGCTGAGTGAATTAGTTGCATCCGATCTAAATCATATTCAGCGATGCCAATTAGTACGACCACTGCCAATTCAGAATCTCAGGCATATCCTCTCCATGTTTTACGATGTAATGCCTGTGTTCGATTAGTTTGTCGCGGAGAAGCTGTTGTGCGTGGGCACCGATCGATTGGAGCTGTGGGAGTCGATCGATAACATCTTGAGCCAGATGAAAGCGATCGAGATCGTTGAGCACTACCATATCGAAGGCTGTTGTTGTAGTTCCTTCTTCCTTGTACCCATGTACATGCAGGTTGTGGTGATTGGTGCGGTGACAGGTGAGGCGATGAATCAACCCAGGATAGCCATGATAGGCAAACACGATCGGTTTATCGCGGGTAAAGATGCTATCAAAATCCCGATCGCTCAAACCGTGGGGATTTTCGCTCGAAGGCTGAAGCGTCATCAGATCGACGACATTGACCACGCGGATTTTTAAATCGGGGAAATGTTGACGTAAGAAATCAACTGCTGCTAGAGTCTCAAGCGTTGGCACGTCTCCAGCACATGTCATTACCACATCGGGTTCGCTGCCTTTGTCGTTACTCGCCCAGTCCCAAATTCCAATCCCAGCAGTACAGTGTTTAATCGCCGCATCCATGTCGAGCCACTGTAATTCGGGCTGCTTGCCAGCAATAATCAGATTCACATAATTACGACTCCGCAAACAGTGGTCAGTTACCGAGAGCAACGTATTGGCATCGGGTGGCAGATAAACACGAATCACGCTTGCTTTTTTATTGACGATGTGATCGATAAATCCTGGATCTTGATGGGAAAAACCATTGTGATCCTGCCGCCAGACATGAGAAGTGAGTAGGTAGTTAAAAGAAGCGATCGATCGCCGCCAAGGGATGTCATGAGTGACTTTCAACCATTTGGCATGTTGATTGAACATCGAGTCGATGATGTGGATAAATGCTTCATAACAGGAGAAGAAGCCGTGGCGACCTGTTAAAAGATAGCCTTCTAGCCAGCCCTGACACATGTGTTCGCTCAAAACCTCCATCACCCGACCATCTGTGGCAATATGGTCGTCCGTTGGCAGGATCTTGGCAGTCGAGACGCGATTGGTCACTTCCAAAATCGCATTCCACCGATTTGAGTTATTTTCATCGGGACTCATCACTCGAAAATTGCGACTGTCCAGGTTTAGCTTCATCACATCCCGCAAGAACTCCCCCATGACGCGGGTTGGCTCTGCGGTAATCGTGCCCGGTTTCGGAACGTCAACCGCATAGTCCTGAAAGTTGGGCAGCTTCAGATCTTTGAGCAATAACCCGCCATTGGCATGAGGATTTGCCCCCATCCGGCGATCGCCCTTCGGCGCGAGTGCTGCCAACTCTTCCATCAATTTTCCGTTGCCATCAAACAGTTCTTCTGGCTGGTAACTCTTCATCCAGTCTTCTAGCAGTTTGATATGCTCTGGCTTGCTAGCGAATTCGGTTAAAGGCACCTGATGAGCGCGAAACGTATTTTCAATCGGAATTCCATCCACAAATTTAGGCCCCGTCCATCCCTTGGGAGTTTTCAGCACAATCATCGGATGTCGGGGACGCTTTGAGCAGCCATTGATACGGGCATCATGTTGGATCGCGCGGATCTCATTAATGACGAGATCCAGGGTTGCTGCCATCTGTTGGTGCAAGATTTCGGGGTCGTCTCCCTCGATAAAATAAGGCTTGTAACCATAGCCCATCAGTAGGCTTTCTAGTTCCTCTGGGTCGATCCGCGCCAATACTGTCGGATTGGCAATCTTATAGCCATTCAAATGTAGAATTGGCAGAACGGCACCATCGCGGGCAGGGTTCAGAAACTTGTTGGAGTGCCAACTGGTTGCCAAAGCTCCAGTTTCAGCTTCTCCATCGCCAACAACGCAGCAAACCAACAGATCGGGGTTGTCGAAGGCGGCACCATAGGCATGAAGCAGTGAGTAGCCTAACTCCCCGCCCTCGTGAATCGAACCAGGTGTTTCTGGCGAAACGTGGCTAGGAATTCCGCCTGGAAATGAGAACTGTTTGAACAGCCGCTGCATCCCTTCGGTATCCTGAGAGATATTGGGATAAATCTCGCTGTAAGTCCCTTCCAGATATGTGTTGGCAACGATCCCTGGCCCACCATGACCTGGGCCGATTACATACATCACATTGAGATCTTTCGCTTTAATCACCCGATTGAAATGAGCGTAGATAAAGTTAAGACCTGGAGTTGTGCCCCAATGTCCGAGCAGTCGCGGTTTGATATGTTCGAGTTTGAGCGGTTCGCGCAGAAGTGGGTTGTCGAGAAGATAAATCTGACCCACCGAAAGATAGTTCGCAGCCCGCCAGTAAGCATGAATCTTTCGCAGTTCTTCTGTTGTCAGAGTTTTGGGTGCGATCCGAGTAGCAATTGTCATATTTGGTAAATGGTAGAAGTTTACAACTGGAAAATTCGAGAGCGATTGGAATAGTAACGAATCAAATCTGGTTCGGACTCATCTAATCCTTAAACCGGATGGTGCGTAAAGACATGGCATTAAATGAAACAACAACCGTTGAAACACTCATCAATATTGCGGCTATTGCTGGCGTTAGTAAAATACCGAACGGCACTCCAACTCCGGCTGCTAAGGGGATTGCAACGACGTTGTACCCTGCTGCCCACAGCAAGTTCTGCACCATTTTGTCGTAGGTCGCTTTCGCCAGTTTGAGCGCGTAGGTGGCATCGAGCGGATCGCTTTTAACCAAGATGAGATCGGCAGACTCGATCGCGACATTAGTTCCAGCCCCGATCGCCAGTCCTAAATCTGACTCGGTTAAAGCAGGTGCATCATTGATCCCATCGCCCACAAAGGCAGTCGGTTTCTCGGCTTTGAGCCGATGAATTAATGCCGCTTTATCTTGTGGTAAAACACGAGCGTAATAGCGATCGATCTGCAAATCCCCAGCAACAGATTTGGCAACCGCTTCGGCATCGCCCGTAATCATCACCACCTGCACACCCATCTTCTCTAGTTTTAGAACTGCTTCTCGTGCCGATGGTCGCACTTGGTCGGCTAACCCAAATAGGGCGAGAACTTGCTTGTCGTTCATCAGGACGATCGCACTTTCACCACGCGCTTCCCGTTCTTGTAGTCCCTTTTCCAACGCTGGTGGAAACTGCAATTTCAACTCCTTCACCCATTCTGGTCTGCCGACCCGATAGCGTTGACTGTCTACCATGCCTTCAACGCCCTGACCTGGTACAGCCTTAAAGTCACTGGCTTTGGAAAGCTCGATTTTGCGATGGCTGGCTTCTTCGACGATCGATTGTCCGAGCGGGTGTTCTGATAAGGATTCTAGGGAAGCAGCAATGCCCAGAGCTTTTACCTCATCGATACTATCCGTGTAAGTTCGTTGCACACCAAAGTGTCCGGTCGTCAATGTTCCCGTTTTATCCATAGCAATTGTTTTGATGCTTTTTGCTCGTTCAAATGCTTCGCGGTTTCGCACCAAAATCCCGTTTTTCGCAGACATGGCAGTAGCATTGACTAGCACCAAGGGAACTGCTAACCCTAACGCATGAGGACAAGCAACTACTAATACACTCACTGCCCGACTAACTGCAAACGATAGATCGTCTGGTTTAATCGATAGCCAAATCACGAATGCGAGCGTAGCGATTCCGACCGCAATTAAAGTCAACCAATAGGCAAGTCGATCGGCTAATGATTGAAATTTGCTTTTAGAGGTCTGCGCTTCCTTAACCATCCGCATAATCTGGCTCAAGGTGGTGTTATCTCCAGTACGAGTAACCTTAATTGTCAGCGCACCCTCGCCATTGACCGCTCCAGCGACCGCTTCGTCCTTGGCTTTTTTCACCACTGGGCGCGACTCCCCAGTTAAAAAAGATTCATTGACATTGGAAGTACCCTCGACGATCTCACCATCGATCGGCACTTGTTCGCCAGGACGAATTAGAATTAGATCGCCCTCAACTAATGTACTCACTTGGACATCTTCACTCCGCCCATTCGTCTGCTTGTGAGCGACAGAAGGTACTAATTTCGCCAGTTCTCCGAGCGCATTGCTGGCTCCTTTCACCGAAGCCATTTCCATCCAATGACCGAGCAACATGATATCGACTAAGGTTGCCAGTTCCCAGTAGAAAGAATCTCC
>NZ_JBGSQZ010000065.1:0-12609 GCF_041737865.1 Chamaesiphon sp. | reverse complement strand
CGAGCAGCGGCAACGTCCGGTTTATGCCGCAGTCATCCCGACAGCAGAATTAGAGAGTTACGTGCGCGAGCATTACCATCAACTCAGCTATAATTTCGATCGAGAAACAGGTAGTACGATCAATCCCGTACTCAAGACTTTTAATGTCGATAGACTCGATAAATTGCCCGCACGAGCGGCAATAGATGTGGCAATGGGATTTAGTGCTAATAAATTCATCGGCAAGTCATTAGCAGAAGCTACAACCCGTACCGATTTATACGTTGAAGCCTATGGTCGAGCAGCTAACTCTCCAAGTTATACCGCCGAGGATGTGGTGATGGTGACGGGAAACCGTTTTATCAACAAGCAGATCGGTCGGGAAGTCATGGGTAAATTCTTTCAAGCAGAATATTTGCCCTTACTTAAATCAGCACGGAAAGCTGGGGCAACAATTGTTGTAGGTAATGGCAATAGTATTGACGCACTTACCAAACAATATTTAAGCGATTCAGGCTATGCGATTCTAGACCATCCCAGTGGCTACGCGGAAGCAGTTCCCCAAGGACGCGCCGTAGAACGCCAACAGCAGCTAAAACAGACGATCGAAGTAACTCCAGCCCCAGTAGGAGTAATAGAACCGGAAGCTAAAAAGAAACGCACCACTAAGGCTAGATCGTCTGAGACATCTAAAACGGCTAAATCTGCCAAATCCGATTCTCCGAAGGAGAGGCTTCGCCAACGGGCATCAAAGATAGATAAAATCGATAAAACTCAGAGCCAAATTGCAAGTACAGAAAACAAATCATCCTTATCTAACGATAGCTACGCTGTCCTGTCGGATCGAGAAGTGACGGAGATTATAACCGAACCAACACTAAAAGTAGAACAAACCAAGAAAACATTAAAAAGCTTATGCGAACCGTTAGAGGCTGCAAAATTAGATGATTACGTGCCATCGGGCAAACAAGAGGCATTAGTAAATTGAAAATATGCCGTTACATTTTGTAGGCAGTACGCGAAATCAAGCTGGTAAAAGTTGGTTTATCAGGGCGGCAATCGAGTATTTACGGCAAAACTCGCCAGTAGTAATGATCGATGCTAGTGCTGATAAGTTAGTAGGAGAAATTTATAATCCAAGCCTCAATTACAATTTTAACCTTAGATTCGATTGTCATAGTATCGAGGCAGATTGCCTGATTGAAATTGCCGATTGTGGAGTTACTGCAATTGTCAAAATTCCAGCTTATGATAATTTGCATTTTGAGAATTGGATCGAAAATATTGAGATCGATAGACTGGACATACCAATCTATTATTGGCATATTAATAGCGGATACGAGCGATTACCCACTAAGATTATCAAAGTATTTGGCACTCATTTTTTTATAGTTGACAATGAATATTACCTTAATAGTTTAAGTCGAGACGAGTGTGAATATCGAGATATTAAAAGGTTGTCCATGCAGAAATTTGGAATTTCAACAAAAGATACTAGAGAGATCGAACTCACAAAAAAGGGTTTGGTAGAGCTAACTTTAGATATGCCTACAATATCTCGCACCCGAATTCATCGTTTTCTTCGCACAATTTTCACTAGCATAGAAAAATTGATTACAGTAGAGGCTAAAATATATTAGTATTCATTAGGAATCTTCGTTAAATCATGTTGTTACCAGAGAATAGATGACCAAACATCCAAGTGTTCGAGAAGAAACCGAAAGCTGAAGCGGTTCCGGCAGATACATAACTCGATTCTGTCGATCGCGAAAGCAAACTGGGCGCAACTCTCCACCGATCGTAAGTCAATAACTCGCTGCCAAGCGGAATATACGATGGGGGCTTCGGGCTTCGCGACCAAGCGCGTCCGATCGCCATAATTTAGTTGGTGGAGAGCGATGGGTTTGCTCATTACATTGACTTAGTTCCAAGTAATTACTTGGAACTGCTCAAATCGCTCATAACTATTATTCAGTAACAGTTACACGAAATATATTCTCGAATGTAAATTAGATTGAATAAAGCTGGAATGTCTATCTAGTAAAGATTATCGTGATTAATTTAGTTCCAAGTAATTACTTGGAACTAATAAATTTCCTACAACTCATGCCCAGCAAAGCTTTTATTGAATATTTTCTCTCAAACGAAGGTCGCATACAGTCGTACTGTTAACGGCTAGAACTGTTATATAGCAATAATTTAATCGATTTAAGACAGTTCCAAGTAATTACTTGGAACTATAAAGATAGCTCAAAACCACCTCTAGCTGTACATTTCCGGCGATTAGCACTTTTACTGCTGCCACCTGTTCTGGTCGAACGGAGACAGTATGGGACTTGTACTTACCATCTGATTCCTTTTGCTTATAAGTGAGGTGCCAAAACCAATGAAAGACGTTGTGAGCGTCACGTTCGACACTTACCAACGGATATTCCTGAATCTGTCCGTTCTGTAGCTTTTTCTTCTTGGTGCGCTGACACAGCGTTCCACTGCGACCAGGTACGCGATCTCCACGTAGCTTCATTTATAATGGTTAGTGAAATATTTTTGTTTTGAGTAGTAACTAAATTAGTTATTACTCTTTAGATCTAGATCCCGTCAAGGTGTTGTAAGCACGGAATGGGGTGATAAATTGGTTTACCCAAGTCCAGACAAGTCCTGAAAATTCGTTACCTAACCAGATTTGATAACGATCGTCACCGTGAGGGATAACGTAATCGGTATAGTCTTGAAGATCGATGACTTCAATCCCAAGTAGATTTAGTGTCTCAGCTTCGATTAAATCGGCGGGAACGGTGGCAATACTCGATCGAACGATAGTTTGTTTGTGGCATGATGGTGATTGAGATTTACTCGTGGTGATTCTTGCGGGAAGAGATTGCAAACTTTGGTCGGGGCGCAATCTCTTTGTCGTATCTGTGAACCGTTTACCGTTGTTAGGGTGGCGGTGGTTCAGCCCTTCGCCCATACATATAAATTTATCAGATTTTCCATATTACGTCAACTGTCTAGTTTACAGTTTACGCAAGTAAGTACAAACTATGCCAGCACTGTTATTTCTAGATCGACCTAGATTAATTTAGTACCTAATATGTCCTCGATCGCTCTCACCAAGTCGATACTCACTGCATCTAGCCGATTGTTTTCCAACTGGCTCCAGTATTGCCGACTGACTTTAGCCAAGTCCGCACAAGACTGGATGCTAAGTTCGGCAGCTTCTCTAGCTGATTTGATCCGTAGGTGCAAATCGGGGAATTCTGTTTCGGTCTTAACGATCTCCCTTACCAACATACGATCTGATATATTAACTCTTGTTTTATTGTCGCCTGTAAACTTGACGATTTTCATTATGCTCTTGCTTTGGCTTATACTGTGCTTTGGACAATATCCATAATTAGTGGTGGCGATTCCCCAAGGGGGACGCTCCGCGATCGCCTAGTACGAGAGATAAATGACGAACGACCAAAAGAAACAATTAGAAGCTCAACTTTGGAATATTGCTGACTCGCTGCGGGGCAAGATGAATGCCGATGAGTTTCGAGACTACTGCTTGGGGTTTATTTTCTATAAGTACCTCTCGGAACGTCAGCATCTTTTCGCCAATGGGATCTTGGCTGAGGATGGGATTGATTTTCTCACGATCGATGAGTCGTCACCACAGGGGCAAGAATATCTAGAGGCAGTCGCGGAGGAATCGATCGCAGAATTGGGTTATTTTCTCAAGCCATCTGAGTTGTTTGGTTCCCTGGCTAAACGGGCGTTAGGCAATCAGGTGGATACAGATAAGGACGAGATTAGCGACGAGGAGTTGGAAAAGAGTTCGATCTTTATCTTGGGAGATTTGACAGAGGTTCTGAATAATATCGAACGCTCGACGATGGGCAATGAAAGCGAGGAGGATTTCGACCACTTATTTGAGGATCTGGATCTGACTTCGACGAAGCTAGGGCGGACTCCCAAGGCAAAAAATGCCCTAATTGCCAAGATTCTAGTTCATCTGAATAAGATTGATTTTCGGTTGGATGACTCGGAAAGCGATGTACTTGGGGATGCCTATGAGTATCTGATCGGGCAGTTTGCTAGTGGTGCAGGGAAGAAAGCGGGGGAGTTTTACACGCCGCAGCAGGTTTCTAAGGTATTGGCGAAAATTGTAACCACGGGGAAGGATCGGCTGAAGTCGGTTTATGACCCAACTTGTGGATCGGGTTCGCTGTTGTTGCGGGTGGCGCGGGAAGTAGAGTCGGTGGGGGATTTCTACGGGCAGGAGATGAACCGGACGACTTACAACTTGGCGCGGATGAATATGATTTTGCATGGGGTGCATTATCGGAATTTCGATCTGAAGCAGGAGGATACGTTAGAGCATCCGCAGCATAAGGGAATGCGGTTTGAAGCTGTGGTGGCAAATCCACCGTTTTCGGCGAATTGGAGTGCAAATAAGCTATTTGAGTCAGACGACAGATTTAGTCAATATGGGAAGTTAGCTCCAACTTCCAAGGCTGATTTTGCGTTCGTGCAGCACATGCTCCACCATCTGGATGAAAATGGCACGATGGCGGTGGTGTTGCCCCACGGGGTGTTATTTCGCGGCGGAGCGGAGGGGCATATTCGCCAATATCTAATCCAAGAGCGGAATTGGTTGGATGCGGTGATTGGCTTACCTGCGAATATTTTTTATGGGACGAGTATCCCGACTTGTATTCTGGTGTTGAAGAAGTGCCGAGAGCAGCCGGAGGATGTGCTATTTATTGATGCGAGTTCCACCGACCATTTTGAGAAGGTGAAGAATCAGAATTATTTGCGGGATGAGGATGTAGAGAAGATTATCACGACTTATCGGGAACGGTTGGCGGAGGATAAATATAGTTGTCGGGCGAGTCTCCAGGAAATTGCGGAGAATGATTTTAATCTGAATATTCCACGCTATGTGAATACGTTTGGGGATGAAGAGGAGATTGATTTAGGGTTTATTACTCAAAAATTAGCTCAATCTCAAAAAGATCTTGAGTCTGCTGATAAGATAATCCGTGAATTTTGTGATGAGTTGGATTTACCTTTTCCTCATGGTTGTAATCTTCATTTGCTACAAATCTATAGACAGGGTGTAATGCAGAAATTATTTTCTCGACAAATTCGATTTCCTGAGTTTAAAGATGCTTGGATTTATCCTACTTTAGGAAAAGTTACTAAATATACTAAAGGATTTGCTTTTAAATCTGAGGCTTACTTGAATAGCGGGGTTCGTATTATCAGAGCTTCTGATCTTGATAGTCAAAAAATTCGTCAGGAAAATCAAAAAATTTATATCTCCCAAGAATTGGCTGAAAACGAAAGAATTAAAAAGTATAGGATTTGTAAAGGAAATATAATCATTTCAACAGTAGGATCTAAGCCGGAATTACGATCTTCGGCTGTTGGTCGAGGTATCTATGTTAACAATGATGGTGAAGGACTTTTGAATCAGAATTTACTGAAATTTGAAAACATTGAAGGCATTAATAACAGATTCTTGTTTGGTCAAATTAATACTCCTCGTTATATTGATTATATTTCTTCAATTCAGAGAGGAAATGCTAATCAGTCAAATATCACGGTTGAAGATCTTCTCAATTATAAAATATCTTTTACAAGTTTAAAAGAACAAGAAAAAATAGCTAATTTTCTAACAGCGATCGATCAAAAAATTGATGCGGTATTTCTACAGACCCAGAAAACGGAACAATAAAAAAGGGGCTGCTCCAAAAAATGTTTATGTAACCGACAATCTATGGATAGCTTAAAAAGCCTAATCACTCGCAATCTAGATGTGTTTCCAGATTTTGAATACTATATTCCCATTATTGAGAAAGCAGAACGAAATCAAGAACTTCATCCAGATATTACAGTTGAGTGTTGCTTATCTCTAATTCAAGGTATTTCTAAGACTATTATTCTTGACTTAGATGAAAAAGCAGATCCAATAAAATTAGAGAATGATAATACAGAATCTCGCGCTCACCATCAATTTAAAAGAGCCACAGAATTACTTAAAGTAAATGATGATATTTACGAAACTGCTTTTACTGGCTCATATTCTGGATTAATCCACATCCTTGGTAATCTAAGAAATACTAGAGGTGATATTTCCCACGGTCGAGCAGTTCCCAAAGTATTGCGAAGTGATGTTGGACTAGCGAGACTAGTTATGGAAATAACTGATAGCTTACTACGCTATACACTGGCTTCATTCTTTGCTATTAATCTAGATAAAAAGGTACAAGAGATTGAAATGATATCTCAAGAAGAAGACCTAATTAGATATGAAGAAAATCCAGGTTTCAATGAATTACTAGACGAAGAATATTCCTACGAGGGAAAAGTACTCTACAGTCAAGCATTGCATAAACTATACTATGAAGATTATGAGATTCAGCTAAAAGATTTCCTTTACGAACAAGAACTGCTAGCAACAGAGTAAAACACCATGACTAAGACCGAACCATAACTGGAACAAAACCCGCTCGATTCCTGAACATTTTCTTTTTAAGGCAGATTTAGTTATGAAAATCGTTTCTATAAAAATTAAAAATTATCGAGTCTTTGAATCCCTAGAAATCAAAGATATTCCAGCCTTCTGCGTTATCATCGGAGCCAATGGTACGGGCAAATCTACCCTATTCGATGTTTTTGGTTTTCTCCGCGATGCCCTCAAAAACAACATTCGTCAAGCCCTTCAGATCCGAGGTGGATTTAATGAAGTCGTCACTAGAGGCAAAGAACAAGAGGATATCGAAATAGAACTAAAATTTCGGATGAAAATTCTGGAGACAGAACGCCTAGTTACATATAGTTTAATCATTGGACAAGAAAAAGGACGACCCGTAGTAAAAAGAGAGATCCTTCGCTACAAGCGGGGCGAATACGGTTCCCCATACCACTTTTTAGACTTTCAGCAAGGTACGGGATTTGCAATTACCAACGAAGAAAACTTTGAACAGACTGACGAAGAATTAGAACGCGAAGAACAGCAGCTCGAATCTAGCGATATTCTGGCAATTAAAGGACTAGGGCAATTTCAACGCTTCAAAGCCGCCAGTGCCTTTCGTTCCCTGATCGAAAACTGGCATGTCTCTGACTTTCATATCAGCGATGCTAGAGGCAGCAAAGATATAGGTTATGCCGAACACCTTTCCCCCACAGGCGATAATATGGCGGTGGTTGCCCAATATATTTTTCAAAACCATCCTGATATTTTCCAAACCATTCTCAACAAAATGCGCGAAAGAGTTCCTGGTGTTTCTAAAGTAGAAGCAAAAGAAACAGAAGACGGTAGATTAATTCTTAAATTTCAAGACCAAGCATTTAAAGACCCCTTCATCGATCGCTATGTTTCGGATGGCACCATGAAAATGTTTGCTTATTTAATCCTGCTCTTCGATCCTACACCCCACCCTTTACTGTGCGTCGAAGAACCCGAAAACCAACTCTATCCCAGTTTGCTCCACGAACTCGCTGAAGAATTTGCTAGCTATGCTCACAGAGGCGGACAAGTCTTTGTTTCTACCCATTCGCCTGACTTTCTTAATGCTGTGCCCCTAGAAAGTATTTTCTGGCTGACAAAAGTACAAGGCATTACCAAAATTTTTCGAGCCAGTGATAGCGAAATTCTGAATAACTTAGTAAAAGAGGGAGATCTACCTGGATATCTCTGGAATCAAGGCTGGTTTGAAGGAGTGGCTCCCTGATGGTTTATGACCTGATTTTTTTACTCGAAGAACCTTCGATGAAGACGGTGCTAGAGACTATCCTCCCCAAATTAATTCCTGAGCAGATTACATATATCTGTATTGCCCATCAAGGTAAGCAAGATCTCACTAAATCGATTCCGAAGAAGATCAAAGCTTTTAGCTTTAAACCTGAAACAAAATTTGTGATCGTTCACGACCAAGACTCTCATGACTGCAAAAAGCTCAAAGCCGATCTATTGCAGCTTTGCCAACAAGCAGGGAAACCAGACGCAACGATCCGGATTATTTGTCATGAATTAGAATCCTGGTTTCTCGGAGATCTTGCCGCTGTAGAACAAGCCTACAACCTCAAACCCCAAAGTCTGAGTAAAAAACAAAGTCAAAACAAGTTTCGCGACCCCGATCGACTCAACTCAGCGAAAGAGGAACTCAAAAAATTAGTTTCAGAATATTACCCTGGTACTCATTCTAAGGAAATCGCTCCCTATTTGTCCTTAACCGATAATAAATCTCGGAGCTTTCAAGTTTTTCTCGACGGTATCAATAAAATTCTCCCCTAAAGCACCATGACTCAATCAGAACTAGAACTAGAAGATAATCTGATTCAACGCCTGATGGGTCTAGGTTATGAACCAGTTAAAATCACTAATGCCGCAGATCTCAAAGCCAATCTCAAAACCCAACTCGAAAAACACAATCAGATTAAACTCAGCGATATCGAATTCAAACTAGTCCTCAATCACCTCGACAAAGGCAACGTCTTCGACAGGGCTAAACGCCTGCGGGACAAAATGGAACTCAGCCGCGACGATGGTTCCACCACTTACCTCGAATTCCTCAACACCGAACATTGGTGTCAAAACCAATATCAAGTCACCAACCAAATCGCCCAGCAAGGCAAATACAAAAACCGCTACGACGTAACCTTGCTGATTAACGGTTTACCCCTCGTCCAAATCGAACTCAAACGCCGAGGGCTAGAACTTAAAGAAGCCTTCAACCAAATTAACCGCTACCAACGCCATTCCTACGGTGCAGAGTTGGGGCTGTTTCAATACGTCCAAATTTTCGTCATCTCCAACGGTGTCAATACCCGCTACTACGCCAACAACCGCAAGCAAGAGTATAAACAAACCTTCTACTGGGCAGATCGAGACAATAACCTGATTATCCAACTCGAAGAATTCGCCGACAGCTTTCTGGAGAAATGTCATGTCTCCAAGATGATCTGTAAATACATCGTCCTGCACGAATCCGACAAAGTGTTGATGGTGCTGCGTCCCTACCAATACTACGCAGTAGAAGCCATTACCGAGCGAGTCAAGGATACCAATAAAAATGGCTATATCTGGCACACTACCGGATCGGGAAAGACCCTCACCAGCTTCAAAGCCGCCCAAATCCTCACCAGTCTGCCAAAAGTTCATAAAGTCCTGTTTGTAGTCGATCGCGCCGACCTCGATTACCAAACCAGCCGCGAATTTAATTTCTTCAGCCCCGACTGTGTAGACACTACCAATAACACCCAGCAACTCGTCAACCAAATGGCTGGCGATAGTCAACTGATCGTCACCACGATCCAAAAACTCAACGTTGCGATTAAAACATCACGCCATGAAGCGGCGATGGACAAACTTAAAGATCGGCGAATCGTATTTATCTTCGACGAATGCCACCGTTCCCAATTTGGCGAAACCCATAAAAATATCGTCAAATTCTTCCCCAATGCCCAAATGTTCGGCTTTACTGGGACTCCGATCTTTGCCGATAACGCTACTAGCAATGAACAGGGGAAACGCACCACCAAAGATTTATTTGAAGAGTGCTTGCATAAGTACGTGATTACCAACGCGATCGCCGATGAAAATGTCCTCAAATTTTCGGTCGAATACTGGGGCAAAATCAAACGCAAAGACGGCAGCCTAATTACAGAGCCAAAACTCGATCGCGAATTCTTTGACAATCCCGATCGGATTTCTCTAATTGTCGATTGGATTATTGCCAACCACAACCGCAAAACCCACGGGCGGAAATTCTCCGCCATGCTCTGTGTCAGTAATATCGATAGCTTACTCACCTATTACGCAGCCTTCAAAAGCAAACAACAGCAGGGTTTGCACGACTTACGCATCGTCACCATTTTTACCCCTGGCACCAATGAAGCAGACGCAGACGCTAACGGCTTAATTGGCGAACCCGATTTTGAGATCGGTACAGATAGTAGTCGTAGCCATAGCCGCGACAAGCTAAATGAATTTATCGTTGACTATAACCAAACCTACCAAACCCAACATTCAGCTAAAGATAGTCAGGCGTTCTACACCTATTACAAAGACATCTCCAAACGGATGAAGGATCGCGATCGGGAAGACTGTCAGGACAAGGATCGTGCTGATATTTTGTTAGTCGTCAATATGTTCCTCACGGGCTTTGATGTCAAAAAGCTTAACAGTCTCTATGTCGATAAAAACCTCCAGTATCACGGGTTAATTCAAGCCTATTCCCGTACTAACCGCATTTTGGGCGAACTCAAATCCCAAGGGAATATCGTCTGTTTTCGGAACCTCAAGGAGAATACCGATCGAGCCGTTGCCCTCTTTTCCGATCCCGATGCTAATGAAGAAATTTTCATCGAACCCTATGAGCATTACATTGAAAAATTTAATGAAGGTGTCCAAACACTCAAGGCGATCGCGGCTATTCCAAACGATGTCAATAAGCTGATTAGCGAAGACGACCAACTGGAGTTCGTCAAAGCCTTTCGGAATCTGATCCGGTTACTAAATGTCAGCCGATCGTTCACAGAGTTTAATTTTTCTGATCTGAATATCGATGAGCAAACTTTTGAAGACTATAAGAGTAAGTATTTAGACATCTACGATCGCACTCGAACTCGCACTGAGGAGGAAGGAGAATCGATTGTTGAAGAGATCGATTTTGAGTTGGAATTAATTCAGAGGGATGAGATTAATGTTGGCTATATTCTCAAACTACTAGCAAAACTCCAGCAAGATGTTAAGGACGATGCCACCCAGGAAAACTATCAGAAGCAGAAAGCTTCTATTCTGGAGCTAATTGGCAAAGAAGTCCAACTGCGGAGCAAACGGGATCTGATCGAGAAATTCATTGAAGAACGGATGATCGCCATCGAACCAGACCAGACGATCGAAAACGTATTTAAAGATTTCTGGAATCAAGAACGGGTTGAAGCAGTGCGGCAGCTTTGCATTGAGGAAAATCTCAATGCAGAAGCCGTCGATCGGATGATCGCCAACTATAAATTCTCAGGCAAGGAGCCATTAAGGGAAACCGTACTAAATGCTTGCAATGAAAAACCTAAATTATTAGAGCGCAAAAAAATCTTCGATCGAGTCATATCGAAATTACTCGACATCATCAACAAGTTTGATGACGCTCTTGGTGAGTTTGAAGAGGAATAAACGTTCACCCAGCAACGTTCTCAGCCTTAGCGTAAGTTTCTGTACAGAGGCTCATTTGACCCCTATTAGAATTCATGCAGCAGATGGGCAAGGAAGCAGCGGAGGAAATACCCTTGGGCATTCACTCCACACATACGGGAGATCTCGATGGCTTGTTCTTGGCATTCAGAGCGCGAGATCGGCATTTCTGGCACTTTTACCCCCGCATCGACGGTCGGTCTCGACCGAACCAAAACATCTGTTAGATGAAAAGCGGAAGATCTTCAAACTCCTACAGTGCAAAGCGGGGGACTTCCCCGATCCCGATACTCTACCACCAGTTCCCTTCGATAACGACATCTTCCCCGCCCTTGAGGGTGCGACTCACAATCTAATTGGTGAGATTGAGAAACGTCAGAGCGGCTTTCGGTTACAGCCAGCTTTGTCGAGGCTCTCGAATAAAATTAAGACGGCACTGGAACAAAGCAATGCCGATGAAATCGACTCAGCTACCAAAGAAAGATTATTGAGTGCAATCGTTAACTCCAACATTAAAAGCTACGAACGCGATCTCAGAGTAATTTGGGATGAGTATGTCGATTGTCGTGATTTAGAGCGATTTGTAACGGGGTTGGACGATTTTTTCGTCGATCGGGATCTTTATTTGGAAGTCGAAACCAAGGAGCGAAGTACCCTGGAAGCGATTCGATCGGAAGATATCACCTTAATTTGCTATCAATGGTTTGAGTCGATCGATTGAAACTTACATTTTTGGTTTAGGCTTAGTTATCTTTTTTGAACCTAGCTTGGCAGATTTATTAGAATTAACAGTATTTGCAAATTTTGTAGATTGACTTGCTTGAGATTTTAGTAAGTACGAATCACGATATTTATTTTTTGCCATTTCTCGTGACTCAAATTCTGCCCAACGACACTCGCTCGTGGGTAAGGTTATCGAAGGCTTAAATTTATCTTTAATCGTGCTGTCACCAGTTAATGCCGCAATTAATATTGCAATCAGATAACAACATTCATCCGGCTGTGTTACTACTTGTTTTTCTGAGAACCGGATCGTAATCCAGTTACCAGCAGCAAAGAAACGATCGCGGATCTTGTCTTTATCGTCATCGATGCAATGGTGTGGCTTGCCAGTATCACCAACATAAGGTTCATCGATTTCAATATCGAAGCTCAATCCACAAGACAGTTGAAGGCAAAAATCCGCACTATATGGCGCGTGAAAGCTTGGAATATTGAAACTATAGCTTGGTTTGAGAATTGACTCGAAGTATCTGATCAGATATTTATTAAATTCTGGTTCTGACGTTCCAACTTGTGCTGTAGAAATTCCATCATGCCCTAGAACTTTGCCGGATAGTATTTGCTGCCAGTTTGGAATTTGCAGCTCTTCTGAGACAATTATTTGGTTAGTTTCGACACTATTATTCTGGAGCGATTTCTCGATTGACTGTCGATTTAGCTTG
>NZ_JBGSQZ010000294.1:0-6149 GCF_041737865.1 Chamaesiphon sp. | reverse complement strand
AGTGCTGCTGACACTCTAAATTCTCACCTCAAAGAAATTTGCAATTACTTTATTAATAGAACAACTAGTGGCGTTACGGAGGGACTCAACACAAGAATTAAATTGATTCTACGTCAAAGCTATGGATTTAAGAATTTCGATTTGATGAAAGAGAAATTATTAGCAAGCCCTATTTAAATGATTTCCGCTTCGCTCCAATCCTTTAAATAGGGCTTGCTGAAAAAGTGGGAGAATAGTCTTCTAAAAATTGATTGGTAATCGAAAAAATCTAAAAAATTAGTTTTTATTAACAAAATCGATTGAAAGATAATTTTAGCTAATCATAAACACATCAAAACTGGCGAGAAATGTTGAAATTTAAAATACATATAAAAAAAGACAAAAAACTGCCGTAGCAGTGCAGAAAGATTCATTGCCAAAAAAGAAATAGCGATCGCAGTCTCAGAAGTATTAGCGAGTTTAGTCATTACACGATTAAGGCTAAATCTTCGCTTTGCTTCTCCGCTTGGTGAAACGCACGCCGAGGTTTCCTCGGCGCGATTTCATCCGCAAATTTTCCTTCAATACAATTTCGGACAGATTCATCTAATTGAGCTTGTCTTTTGGCTTCTTTACTAATAGTTTTTGGTGGTCGTCCTAATCGTACTCCACTCAGCCTTATCCCTCTTTCTTTGCACCAATTACGGTTCGCTTTTGTTCGATAAATTTTATCTGCATGAACAGATTCTGGATATGCGCCCGTATACCTTTTGAATTCTTCTACTTGGTTTATTAAATCACCAGATTCATTGAAATTATTCCAACTAATTCTATCTACAAATACATATCCATTCACGCAACTAGCTGACAGCTTTGCCCCAAATTCCACTGGTGTCCCAGCTTTTCCTCTGACGATTGGACGGATGTGTGGTTGTGTTAAGCTTACTATTCTATCATCAATACGATTTTGATTGTTCTCGTACATATGTAGCTGTTGGCGATTCACTTCTGTCACTACCAGCAAAAGCCTGTAATGCTTTTTGCTTAACGTTTTTAGCCCAACCTCATTGACCATCTTTTCGATAGCTTCTAAATTTCTTTTAATATATTGAAGTTGCTTCTTTACTGCTTTTCTACGTTGGTTTGTAGTTGTTCTGCGCTTCTTTGCTACTAGTAAATATTCTTTTCTAGCTCTATTTCTATAAGTTCTTGGTTTTGTCTTGGTTTTGTCTTTTATCTCTTTGTATAACTTGTCTATTATTGTTTCTGTCTGTTCTCTGCCCTGATTTAATATTCCTAAATCGTTTGGATACCTGATGTCTGCTGGCGCACATGTTGCGTCTAATATTAGTCTCCCTTTGTTTTTTGGCTTTTCCTGCTCTTCGACTTTTTTCCTGAGTTCTCCTCCGGTACTCTCTCGATATTTTTTCGACTATTTTTCTGTTGATTTTATTGACTATCTCCTCACTTATCCTTTGTCGAAAATGCACTAGTATTGATGCTTCAAATGGTGCTTTATTACTATATTCTGCTATTCCTAGAAAGTATTGCAAGTACGGATTCTCTTTGATTTGCTCAACGGTTTCTCTATCGCTTGTTCCTAATCTTTCTTTAATTATTAACGAACCTAATGCTATTCTAAACGGCTTGGCTGGTGCCCCTATTCCTATCTCTGAAAAGTTTTTAGCATATTCTGATTCAAACTCTGACCACGGAATTAGTTCTGACATTATTATCCATCGATTATCTTTCTCTAATTTTCCCTCGAATTTTAGCTCTGAATTTTCTTTTGTAGTAATATTAATTTCAACTTGTCTGTACATTCTCAGCCCTCTTTGTGATAAGGTTTTAGCTAATTTTAGCTCATTTCCTTGTACCTTAGTAGCTAAATTAATCGCTGAAACTGTCTCTCCCTCTACATTGTAGCTTTTATTCAGCAAGCCCTAAATAAGCAATACTTATCACCAGAAGGGCGTGAGAGCCGATTTGAAGGCTCTACAAAGCACAGAGGTTTACGAAAAGATTTGTGCCTTGGTATTGGAGGAAATACCCACCACGGAAGATTTAAGTGAGATCGCCAATTTATCGAAGCTCAAAGGTGATGAAACTGCCTATCGAATTCGAGTTGGAGATTATCGGATTGGCTTTTTCTGGGAAGATAATGAAATTGTAATGAGCCGAGTGTTGCATCGCTCCGAAATTTATCGTTATTTTCCATAAAACAAAATGCCGATTCGTTGGCATCGCCTAATGTAGCTCTATCGCGATAACTCCACTGTAGTTCGAGTTCAATGATGATAGCAATTGGGAGGCTCAAGAAGCCTGTAAACCCAGTATCGCTTACAGCATCAACAGATCTAAGGCTGTTACCATTTTTCACAGCAACAGAAATTATTGCCTCATAATTTTCATTGACATATCCCTGCATCATCGAGCGTCTTTCAAGCTCCGTACGCCAAATCGACGTACTGCACGATATCCAATCCTAACGACCCAAGGTTGGGCATCTGGCAGCCGCTCATAAAGTTGTCGAGTTGCTATCATCGTATCGTCGGCTAGTTCAAATTCTCCGGTTTCGATGTCGTTGGCGTAGCCTACCGGAGGTAATCGCGACAATCCTACCACGATCTATCTCTTCATCTATTTGTTGACGTGAGAGTAAATAGTCTGTGAACAAAAAATACTTAAACCCATTCCATAGATGGCTTGCGCTCAGTCCGTACACAATCTTGAAGATAGAGATTAATGAGATTTTGGTAGGGAATTCCTGTTTGTTCGGATAATTTCTGGAAATAGTCCACCACATTTTCTTCCAAATTAATGCTTACCTGCTTTTTTAACTTCTTCAGGTAAGGATTGGGAACAGATTTTGAGAAGTCATATTCATCTCTCATGTCAAATAACCTTTATATTCTTTTTGTTCTATTTTGGTTGCTCTACGAGCGGAAATAATCCGAATAGACTCATCATTCTCCCGATAGACATGACACACTACTATCAATTTAAAAGATTCACTCATCCCCAATAGAATATGGCGATCTTCATCCTGTGAATGGTCTGGATCGTAAGAAATACGTGCATTTGGATCGTAGAACGCAGTTTCAGCTTCTTCAAATGATATGCCGTGCTTTCGATCGTTTGTCTGAGCCTTTTGCATGTCCCATTCAAAGGTTATCTCATCCATATCGATCGAGTGATATCATGCTGATTTTCCCAGGTGTTAACCGTTCCTCTATTATAGCAAATTCTTCGTAACAGAATCGATCCTCTTGCTCCAGAGGCTAAACCAACGCATCAATCCTTACCAGAAAGATAATAAAATCAAGATCGAATCGAACGTTAGATCGATCGAATATTTATGATTATTCCCCATGAAATGAAATGTCGATCGATTGCGTTCGGACAGCGTCAGCAAGTCGCCCTCTTTATGGATCTAAAATACTTGTGTCCATCAATTATCTCTGGTCAGTATAGATACGATCTCACAAATAGTTCCACCAATTACGCCTGAAGATCCACCCTTAACTATAGCAATATAGGCCCCAGCCCAAAAGTAAAATGCTGGCAAACTGCCAATTCCATAAACTAGACGCATCCAAGTATGATTGACAGGGGGATCTAGAATATCGAGAATTTTCATACTATTAAAGCCATTCCAAAAACTCAATATCCCATTGAGAATCATATTGACGACAATACCCACGGATGAGCCAATACCGATATCAAACAAAAGCGCATCATAATTACTTACCGAACGTAACAATTGACAACACCACCAATCGACAGCAAAACTAAATAATGACGGAAAAACAAAGTTAATCCACGGGGACAATGTGCTGGAAAATTTAGATTGTAACTCTAATTCCTGTACAAATGAATCTGTATCTTTCACAAAATCTGCTTTTACTAAGTTAGTTCAATAAATAAAAAACTGTCAATCCACTGCTAATAATTCCAATTGCCCCACCTAAAAACAAGCTTCCAGAACCTGCCGCAGTTAAAGCACCTAAATCATTATAATGATAGATTGTTGCTATTAATTGCGAACAAAATACACTAACTGAAAATCCAATTGTCATACTCAAGATATATTGTATGAACGTTGTTTCTGAATCAATCAAATAAAAGCACCACATACCAGCCCTTGAGGCAAGTACGGCTGAGATAATCTTTGAAATTACAAAAAGTAATATCACAAAAGAATAAACCTTGCTACTTCACCCTCACTTTAACAAATTTTCAGTATTCTCCAGCACCCATTCTCGTCGCCTCTCCCCGTTTATAATAGTGAAACCAATATATAAACTCACTTATAGATGTTAGAAGCATATCGCCAGCATACAGCCGATCGAGCCGCATTGGGCATTCCCCCATTACCACTCGATGCCGAACAAACCAGTGCCCTCTGCGAATTATTACAACATCCACCAGCAGGTGAAGAGGCTAACCTAATTGCATTATTGCGCGATCGAGTTCCACCTGGAGTAGATCCGGCTGCTTATGTCAAAGCTGGCTTCCTGACTAGTATCGTCACAGGTAAAGTTACTAGTCCGCTGATTAACCCGATCGAGGCTGTCGAGTTATTAGGTACGATGTTAGGCGGTTATAATGTTCGATCGCTAATTGACCTCCTCGAATCTGATGATACCGAACTTGCGATCGCTGCTGTCAAAGCACTGAGTAAAATCGTCCTCGTTTACGACGCATTTAACGATGTGTGGGAACTCTCCCAAACTAACCCCTACGCCAAACAAGTTATCGATGCTTGGGCAAATGCTGAGTGGTTCACATCTCGCCCCACATTACCCGAAACCATTACCGTCACCGTCTTCAAAGTCCCAGGCGAAACCAACACCGACGACTTATCCCCCGCTACTGAAGCTACCAGTCGCCCCGATATTCCCCTTCATGCCCTCGCGATGCTGGAAACTCGGCAACCTGGGAGTCTTGAAACTATCGCCGAATTGAAGAAAAAAGGACATTCTATTGCCTATGTTGGCGACGTAATCGGTACGGGTTCCTCGCGTAAATCGGCGATAAATTCCGTTCTCTGGTACATCGGTGCAGATATTCCCTGCGTCCCCAATAAACGCACGGGTGGTTATATTTTGGGTAGTAAAATCGCGCCGATTTTCTTTAATACTGCGGAGGATTCGGGAAGTTTACCGATCGAGTGTGATATTACCATGCTCGAAACTGGCATGGTCATCACCATCCATCCCTACGCTGGCAAAATCACCAACGAATCTGGCGAAACCCTCTCCACCTTCAACCTCAAACCCGATACCATCCTCGATGAAGTCCGCGCTGGCGGTAGAATTCCCCTGCTCATCGGGCGCACCCTCACCGACAAAACCCGCATCGCCTTGGGATTACCCCCCAGCACCATCTTCACCCGCCCCACTCAACCCACCGATACAGGTAAAGGCTACACCCTCGCCCAAAAAATGGTCGGCAAAGCCTGCGGATTGCCAGGCGTGCGCCCTGGGGTGTCCTGCGAACCCTTAATCACCACCGTCGGTTCCCAAGATACCACGGGGCCAATGACCCGCGATGAACTCAAAGAACTTGCCTGTCTCGGTTTCAGTGCCGATTTAGTGATGCAAAGCTTCTGCCACACCGCCGCCTATCCCAAACCAGTAGACATCAAAACTCACGAAGAACTACCCGACTTCTTCGCCCAACGCGGCGGCGTAGCCCTCCACCCTGGCGATGGCATCATCCACTCCTGGCTAAATCGGATGCTCCTCCCCGATACCGTCGGTACGGGCGGCGACTCCCACACCCGCGTCCCCCTCGGGATGTCCTTCCCCGCAGGCTCCGGTTTAGTCGCCTTCGCCGCCGCTCTAGGCGCGATGCCCTTAGATATGCCCGAATCTGTCCTCGTGCGCTTTACAGGCGAATTGCAGCCAGGAGTCACCCTCCGCGATGTTGTCAATGCGATTCCCTACGTCGCCATGCAAAAAGGCTTACTCACCAACGACAAACAAAACAAACTCAACGTCTTCTCTGGGCGGATTATGGAAATTGAAGGCTTACCCGATCTCAAAGTCGAACAAGCCTTTGAACTCACCGATGCAACCGCCGAACGTTCCTGCGCTGGCTCCACCATCAAACTCAGCGAAGCCACCGTCACCGAATATATCCGCTCCAACGTCGCCCTGCTCAAA